>JACCRH010000082.1 GCA_013813675.1 Gemmatimonadales bacterium | reverse complement strand
GGATCGTCGCGAAACCGGGTTTCAACCGTTGGTTGGTGCCGCCCGCGGCCCTCGCCATCCACCTGTCCATCGGCATGGCCTACGGGTTCAGCGTCTTCTGGCTCCCGCTCAGCCGAGCCATCGGTGTCACGGCGCCGGTGCCGTGTCCCGAGGGCATGAGCTTCCTGGAGTCGATGGTCGCCACGTCGTGCGACTGGAAGATCAGCACCCTCGGCTGGATGTACACCCTCTTCTTCGTGTTCCTCGGCTCCTCGGCGGCGGTGTTCGGCCGTTGGCTGGAGCATGCCGGCCCCCGGAAAGCCGGAGTCGTCGCGGCGTTCTGCTGGGCCGGTGGGTTCATGATCTCGGCGCTGGGCGTGCATCTGCACCAGATCTGGCTCATGTGGCTCGGGTCGGGGGTGATCGGGGGCTGTGGACTGGGATTGGGGTACATCTCCCCGGTCTCCACCCTGATCAAGTGGTTTCCCGACCGGCGCGGCATGGCCACCGGCATGGCGATCATGGGCTTCGGTGGCGGTGCGATGATCGGCGCTCCACTGGCCGACATCCTCATGAAGCACTACGCGACACCGACGTCGGTGGGAGTGATGGAGACCTTCGTCACCATGGGCGCCATCTATTTCGTGACCATGCTGGCGGGGGCGTTCGGTTACCGGATTCCGGCGCCGGACTGGAAGCCCGCCGGGTGGGTCCCGCCGGCGGCCAAGGGGGGCATGATCACCACCCGTCACGTACACGTGGACCAGGCGTGGAAGACCCCCCAGTTCTGGCTGCTGTGGGGGGTGCTCTGCCTCAACGTGAGCGCCGGGATCGGCGTGATCGGCATGGCGTCTCCGATGATCCAGGAGGTCTTCGGCGGCCGGCTGATCGATCTGCCGGGGGTCGCGCTGCGCGAGCTGAACCAGGCGCAGCAGGCGCAACTGGCGACCATCGGTGCCGCCTTCGCCGCGCTCCTCAGTGTCTTCAACATCGGGGGGCGGATCGGTTGGGCCTCGCTGTCGGACTACATCGGCCGAAAGCGGACCTACGCCATCTTCTTCGCCTTGGGCACGGTACTGTACGCGGCGGCTCCGTTCGCGGGCCGGATCGGCAACGTGATGCTCTTCGTGGTGATCTTCTGCCTGATCCTCACCATGTACGGTGGAGGCTTCGCCACCATCCCGGCGTATCTGTCGGATATCTTCGGCACCCAGTTCGTCGGCGCCATCCACGGACGCCTGCTCACCGCCTGGTCGGCGGCGGGGGTGCTGGGACCGGTACTGATCGCCTACATCCGGGAATATCAGATCGATCGGGGCATTCCCGCCGCTCAGGCCTACAACATCACGATGTACCTCCTGGCCGGTCTGCTGGTGGTGGGATTCTTCTGCAACCTGGCGGTGCGGCCGGTTGCGGAAAGCTGGTACATGTCCGAAGCCGAGGTGGAACGGGAACGCTCGATGTTGCGGGGGGTGCCGGGGCGGGCGTAAGCCGAAGCCACATTGCATAAAATCACTGCGCTCCGAATATTGTTTCACCCGGCAACCCTACGGAGCCCCTCGGATGCCCTTGGACGGCAGGTCAACCGCCCCTTCGGCGGGAAGCTGGCTGCTGGTCGGGATCGCCTGGCTGGCGGTGTCGGTCCCCCTCCTGTGGGGAATTTGGACGACCTTGGCCAAAGCGGCGGTGTTATTCCGCTAGCCTGGACCCTGGGTCCGGGGCTCGGTACCGAGAGCGCAACTTTTTGCACTGTATGAAGTTGACGCAAGACAACCGGGTGGAATTCGGCAACTGTCGGAAATTCGGGGGCTTGACGCCCGGACCCGGCGAAACAGATTGTAAGCCGTTCATTCACTTAGCGCTTCCGGAAACCGCCCGGCGTCCAGGCCGGCGCCGTTCCCGCGGTCTCACGGGCCGCATCAGCGACATCGTCTATGCACAGGCATGGGGGCGTTCCGCCCTCCGGTTCCGGCAGCCGACCGGTCCCATGCTGATGGGTTTCGCAGTCCGAAGAAATCGCTCCAGCGGTCCGAATCGGCCGCGCGAGCCAGACGCCGGGCTTCGCCCAGCCGGTCGAGGCCAACCTTGACCCGAGGGAGAGTGCGTATGACGATGCGGCCGGTTTGCTCGGCGGTCACCCTGCTCGTTGCCTTGGCCGGACCCCTCGCCGCGCAAGGCGGCGACTGGACGACCTACGGCGGCAACGACTGGAACCAGCGCTGGTCCACGCTCAAGCAGATCAACACCGGCAACGTCGCCTCCCTGGTGCCGCGGAAGATCTTTCAGACCGGCATCGCGCGGCTGGGATCCTTCGAGAACACGCCGATCGTCCAGAACGGGGTCATGTACGTCACCACACCGTACAACACCGCGATGGCGTACGATCTGAATACCAACAAGGAGCTGTGGCGCTACGATCACAAGCTGGGCACCACGATCTTCTGCTGCGGCCCGAACAATCGCGGCGTCGCGATTCACGCAGGGGCCCACGTGTACATGGGCACCCTCGACGCCCACCTGGTCGCCCTCGACGCCAAGACCGGCGAAGTCCTCTGGGACAAAGAAGTAGCCGACCCCACCTTCGGATACAGCATCACCCACGCGCCGCTGGTGGTGGGCGACAACATCATCGTCGGCGTGTCCGGCGGCGAGTATGGGATCCGGGGTCACGTCACCGCCTATAGCGCCGGGAGCGGCGACCAGGTGTGGCGCTGGTACTCGATTCCCGCCCCCAAGGGCGATCCCACGTTCGACGACAAGGCCCCGAACGGCTGGTTCGGCACCTGGGCCACCAAAGCCGAGAATGCCGATCTGCACCGCGACATCGCCAAGGAGAAGGCCGACAGCGCCAAGTTCGCCGATTCCTGGCAGCGGGGCGGCGGCGGCGTCTGGATGACCCCGGCCTACGACAAGGAATCCAACTCCCTCTACGTCACGGTGGGCAATCCGTCACCCGACCTCGACGGCAGCGTCCG
>JACCRH010000075.1 GCA_013813675.1 Gemmatimonadales bacterium | reverse complement strand
CCGTGTCTTCGACGAGCGGGGCACACTTTTTCCCGGTGAGACCTACGTAGGCCACTGGGCAACTCCCGTGTTGTGGGCCAGGAGGGGATTGAGCCCACGACGGCGGCAGAAAGCCGGGAAGGCATTCTCCCGGAAAATGCCCAGGATACCGTCGGCCGTGACCACATCGTGCGAAGCGAGAACCCCGCCGGGGGGGAGATGCCGAGCAGCGATCTCATACTCCCAGGTCATTTGCTCGAATGTGTGCAAACTGTCATGGTAGAACATGTCGATCTGGCCCAAGCCAGCGAGGACCCGGGGCAATTCCCTCCTGCTGTCGCCGACAACATAGCGCCAGCCAGCCATCAGATCGGGTCGGACTAGAAAGTTGTATGGCGGCTCGCCAGAGCAGGTGCCAAGGTCGATGCTATGCAGTTCCCCTTGTCCGTTGGCCGCCATAGCGGCGAGGATGTGACCGCTGGACGCCCCGTACAGCACTCCGGTCTCCACTGCTATTCGCGGGCGGGCCGCTCGAACGAGGACATACAGGAGCTCGCACCCGAAACGCTCGCTGGTGCCCATCCGGCCCGGCCCGAGGATCGCCTGAAGCGTTCCCAGCCGGTCGGCATACCAGCGCGCAAAGTCGGACTCCTCGTATTCATTCGCCAGCGCCAGCGCATCGACTCCCCACCGGGCAGAGATTCCATCCAGCGCCCGGGCGCGAGTGTTCTCCAAGGTCGTGCGTCGGAGCCTAGCTCGAAGCACGAGTCGGAGCAGGGCCCGTCGCGGATTGCGGACTGCCTTCCGCGCCAGCGTCAGCCAAGGAGTTGACGTTTCAGCAGCAGCACTGAGCTGAGTCACCTTGAAGTTCCTCACTCCTGGACCGTGATCTCCTGCGCCGGACACTCGATTGTTCCGGGGGTGCTCTGCCCGCGAATCTTCAGACGCCCTTGGGGATATCCACGTTGGCGCTTAGATAGATGGTAGGTTGCCATCCAGTAATACTGGACGCTGTGTTCAGCATCACTTCACACGGATGTTACATGCCCGAGGCCGATCTCGCGGGAGCAGTTCGGCGGCTGAGAGAGAGTCAGGGCTTGTCGGTGCGAGTGCTCGCAGCGAGGACTGGGGTCTCCGCCAGCTTTCTCTCGCAGGTTGAGAACGGGCTGGCCTCGCCGTCCATCGCGACCATGGAGCGTATCGCCGCGGGCCTAGGTGTAACGCTGGCTCAGTTCTTCCAGGATGCTGGGTCTGCTCCACCAGTTGTGCGGGCCGATGCGCGGATGTTGCTCACCAGCGAGTGGTCGAAGGCACGCATAGAACGGGTGGGGGGAAACGGCGTGGTGGGTCGTCTCGACGCTGTGCTGGTGACAATCGAGCCAGGGGGAATGAGCGGGAAGCAGCCCTACCCGGCCCCACGGGAGGAGTTTGCAATGGTGGTGAAGGGTCGGGTGATGTTGACCCTTGGACAAGGTGAACATGTGATGGAGGGGGGCGACGCGGTCACCATCCCAGGGGGGGTCGACCGACGCTGGCACAACCCGTATGCCGCCCCGGCATGCGTGTTAATGGCTTCGGCAGGGTAGTGCGCGGTGAGCTAAGCAGATAACTGTACGGTGCTTCAGCTCGTGGCGCCTTTTCGGATCAGTCCATCCTGCCCAGGTTATCGTTCTCCCAGGATGACCCACCGCATCTACGTGCACGGTTACGACCGGCTGGAGAGCGTCCGTCTCCAGGACCAGGCGGCGACCTTGGAGGAGCTGCTCCACTCGGATACCACCTACCCCGAGGGCAGCTCGGTCCTCGAGGCCGGATGTGGTACGGGGGCGCAGACCATTCCGCTGGCCCGCAACAGCCCGGGCGCCCGTATCATTTCGGTCGACGTCTCCGCGGATTCCGTCGCGGAAGCCAAGGCCAAAGCGGACGCCGCCGGTCTTACCAACGTGCAATTCCAACAGGCGGACATCTTCGCGTTGCCGTTCGCCCCGCAATCCTTCGACCACATCTTCGTGTGCTTCGTCCTGGAGCACCTGTCTCGTCCAGTCGAGGCCCTGGCCACGTTGAAGGACCTGCTCAAACCAGGGGGAACGGCCACCGTCATCGAGGGCGACCACGGTTCGGCCTACTTCCATCCCGACAGTGACGAAGCCCGTGCCGCGATCCGCTGCCAAGTGGAGTTGCAGGCGGCGGCGGGCGGCAACGCGCAGATCGGACGGCAGCTGTACCCACTGCTGTGGCAGGCCGGCTTCGACGGGGTCCGGGTTTCTCCGCGGATGGTGTACGTGGATTCCAGCCGGCCGGAACTAGTGGACGGTTTTACCCGGAGGACGTTTACCGCGATGATCGAGGGAGTTCGCGAGCCCGCAATCAAGGCCGGGATGGTGCCCGCGGAGCTCTTCGATACCGGAATTCGCGCTCTCTACCGAACTGCTGAGGAAGACGGGGTCTTCTGCTACACGTTCTTTAAGGCTTTGGGGGAGAGAAGACGCGATGTGCTTAGCTAGACCGGCTGAGGCAAAGGTGGCATCCGGCCCCGGCCGCCCCGTTCACCCCCAAAGATTTATTCGACGGTAGCTCCCGCCCGAACTCTCAGTTACGGCGTCCGCGCGCGCCTGCGCCCCTTCGGCAGGATCGGCGCGATCGCGAAGGTGAACTCATGCGGCCTTCGGCGGGCGCCGGGGGCGCCGGCC
>JACCRH010000049.1 GCA_013813675.1 Gemmatimonadales bacterium | reverse complement strand
AGCTCCACGCTGATGATGTCCGCGTTGCCGGACTTGATCCGCTCCAGCGCCCCGTTGCCGGGCGCCCCATCGAGGTGAATCCTCGCCAGGGTGGCCTGGGCGCCGTGGTAGATGATGTTCTCCACTTCCTCGACGTTGATCTCCGCGTTGGCGAGCACGCCGAAGACGTGGGCCAGCACCCCGGGCCGGTTCCGGTGCCGGATCACCAGCACGTGGCTCGCCGAGCTCCGCGCCAGCCGGTTCACCACGTTGGGCACCCCGCCGCTGGCCTGGAAGGCCTGGACGATGCGGATCACTTCGTGGGCGATCGCCACCTGGGCCTGATCGGTCGAGGCGCCGACATGATGGGTGCCGTACACCCCGGGTGCCTGCAGGATCGGACTGCTGAACTCGCCCGTGCCGCCGGCCGGCTCGTTCTGGAAGACATCGAGGCCGGCGCGGAGCTTCTTGTCCGCGATCGCCAGCTGCAGCGCGTCCTCGTCCACCACCGAACCGCGCGAGGTGTTGATGAGATACGCACCCGGCCGCATCGCCGCCAGGAACTCGGCGTTCACCAGGTGCCTGGTCTCCGCGTTGGCGGCGACGTTGATCGTCACCACGTCGGAGAGCCGCGCCACCTCGAGCGGGCTCTGCGCATAAGCGATTGCCAGGCGGTCGGCCTCCGCGTGCGTCAGGGTGCGGGACCAGGCCAGCACCCGCATCCCGAAAGCGCGAGCCCGCACCGCGACCTCTTTGCCGATCTGCCCCAGCCCCACGATGCCGAGCGTCCGGCCATACAGTCCCCGGGCCTTGGAGTACTCCGCCTTGTTCCACTTGCCCAGCCGGAGGTCGGCCACCTGATCGGGAATCCGCCGGTCGCAGGCGAGCACCAGCCCCATCACCACCTCGGCCACCGCGATCGAGTTCTTGCCCGGGCAGTTGGAGATGAAGATGCCCCGGCTCGAGGCGGTGTCGACGTCGATCGTGTCGATTCCGGCGCCCGCCCGGATCACCAGCGTGAGCGAGGTGCCCGCATTGAGGGTCTGGCCGGTCACTTTGGTGCTTCGCACGATGAGGATGTGGGGGTCCACCTCCCGCACCGCTCCCGGCAGCGCCTCGGCGGTGAGATCGGGCTGCGACACCACGCTGCAGCCGAGCTCCTTCAGGCCGTCGATGCCGACCTTCTCGAACCTGTCGGCGATGAGAACCTTCATTGACACTCCGATCGAGGGACGGCGCCGGCCAATTCGCTAACCTAGCTGGTGCACGAACAACCCGCTCCGCAACTTCGGCTCGAACCAGGTGCTCTTGGGAGGCATCACGTGGCCGGCGTCGGAGACGGCCATCAACTGCCCGAGGGTGGTCGGATAGAGGGAGAAAGCGACAGCCATCTCGCCTGAGTCCACCCGACGCTCCAGCTCCGCCGGGCCGCGGATCCCGCCCACGAAATCGATCCGCTTGTCGGTGCGGGGGTCCTCGACGCCCAGGATCGGCGAGAGCACGCGGTCCTGCAAGAGCGAGACGTCCAGGGACGCGATGGGATCCGAGCGGTCGATTCCACCGGCCTCCAGCTCCAGCCGGTGCCAGCCGCGGTCGAGGTAGACGCAGAAGACGCCGGTCCGGTCGGGCGTCGCGTCCCCGGCGGGCGTCAGCCTTCCCAGCCGGCCGAGCCGGCCGAGCACTTCAGACGGCGTCTGGCCCTTCAGATCCCGGACCAGTCGGTTGTAGGGCAGGATCCGGAGCTGGTCAGCGGGAAAGAGCACGGCGAGAAACCAGTTGTACTCCTCGTCGCCGCGGTGCGAGGGGTTCTTCGACCGGAGCACTTTCCCCGCCCGCCATGCGCTCGCCGATCGGTGGTGCCCGTCGGCCACATAGGAGTGCGGCACCCCGCCGAACGCTCGCGCCATGGCGACGGGGTCGGGCACGGCCCAGATGGTGTGGCGCACCCCGTCGGGGGCGGTGAAGTCGTAGAGCGGAGTCGAGCCGGAGACGATCCGGTGCACCAGCGCGTCGATCTCGGGACGTTCGCGGTAGGTAAGGAAAACCGGCTCCGCATTGGCGTTGAGCGTGAGGACGTGGCGGGTGCGGTCGTCCTCCTTGTCCTGCCGGGTCTTCTCATGCTTGCGAATGAGATCCCGCTCGTAGTCGTCCACGTGCACGCAGCCGACGACGCCGGTCTGGCCGCGGCCGTCCATGACCTGCCGGTAGAGGAAAAGGCCCGGCTTCGCGTCTTGGAGGAGAGTGCCTCTGGCCAGGAGCTGGTCCAGCGCCTCCCGGGCGTGGCGGTAGATCCGGGGATCGTACGGGTCGACGTCGTCCGGCAGGTCGATATCGGACCGGCCCACGTGCAGGAAGCTGTGGGGGTTGCCACGGGCCAGCTCCGCCGCCTCGGCGCGGTTCACCACATCGTAAGGGACCGCGGCCACCTGGGCGGCGAGATCGGGACGGGGGCGGACGGCCCGGAAGGGGTTCAGGCGCATGGCGGGCCCTATCCTACGCGGGGGCGTGAGGGGGCGTCAAGCCGTGGTGGGCACCCCTACCCCTCCCGGCCGCACCACCCGTTCCACCGCGCCGAGCAAGCCATCTACCCCAAGCGCGAGCAGCGCCGCGGGGATCGCGCCCGACAGGATCATCCTGGTGTCGGAGAGCGCCAGTCCGGCCGCGATCGGATCGCCCAGACCTCCCGCCCCGATGAAGGCCGCCAGCGTCGCCGTCCCCACGTTGATCACGGCCGCGGTGCGGACGCCGGCCATGATCACCGGCGCCGCCAGCGGGAGTCGAACATGGCGAAGCACCTGCCGCGGGGTCATTCCAAGCGCCCGGCCCGCCGCCACCGCCTCGGGCGCGGCATCGCGGACCCCGGTGTAGGTGTTCCGCAGGATGGGATAGAGCGAGTAGAGGAAGAGTGCGACGACGGCGGGCAGCAACCCGATGCCGAGCAGCGGAATCATGAACGCCAGCAGCGCGATTCCGGGGAGGGTCTGCAGCACTCCGGCGGCCCGCACCGCCAGCTCGGCGCCCCGGGGGAGCCGCTCCAGTGCGAGCCCCAAGGGCACCGCCACTCCGACTGCCGCGGTGAGCGAGAGCAGTACCAGAAGCAGGTGCCGCCGGACCAGGACCAGGGTCTCCCCGCGGCGCTCCCAGAGATAGCGAAGGAAGCCGCCCGCCACCCGCCGTTCCACCCCCGACCCGTCACGCGGTGCCAAGGCGGGAGAGCCGGACGTGAGACCCAGCTCCGCCAGCGCGTCGGCCGCGATCCGGTCCACCGGCTCACGGTCCACCTCGAGCCGCCGATTGAGCGCGCGCATCGTGGTTTCGTCCAGCCGCCCGCTCAGCTCGGCGAGCGCGGCAATGGCGGCGGGCCGCCGCTCCACCAGCCCTCCACTCACCAGCGCCGCCGCCTCATACGGCGGAAAAAACCGCCGGTCGTCCCGCAGCACGACCAGGTCGTAGCGCGCGATGAGCCCGTCGGTGGAATAGCCGTCGATCACGTCCACCTCGCCCGCAGCGAGCGCCTGGTACTTCACCGCTGGAAGGAGCGCGCGCACCTCGGCGAATCGCACACCATAGACACGGGTGAGCCCCGGGAGCCCATCGGGCCGGCCGATGAAGTCGGGCGTGAGTCCGGCATGGAGCGACCGGCCGACCCGCGCCAGGTCGCTCAGCGTGGCGAGGTCGTATCGCGCCGCGGTCTCCCGCCGTACGGCTATCGCGTAGGTGTTCTGGAAGCCCAGCGGCGGGAGCCAGCGGGCGTTCCATCGCCGGCGAAACTCGCGACTGACCCGGTCGAACACCTGCCTCGAGTCGGGCACGGGCCGCTCCCCCAGGATCGCGAGCAGGCCCGTGCCGGTGTACTCGGGGTAGACATCCGCCGAGCCGGTCCGGATGGCGCGAAAGGCGATCTCGGTGGCGCCAAGGCCCGGGCGGCGGTCCACCTCGATGTCCCTCGCCTCGAGCAGTTGGGCGAACATCTCCGCGAGGATGTACGACTCGCCGAACGGCTTCGAAGCCACCACCACGCGCCGCTGGTCGGGCGACTGCAGCGCCAGCAGCAGCAGCAGCAGCGCCGGGCTCACCCGGTCACCCGGGCGCGCCGCAGCAGCTCGCGCACGTACGGTGTCGCCGGCTCGGCGCGCAACTCGGCCGGGGTGCCGAGCTGCTCCAGACGTCCTGCGCGGAGCACCCCGACCCGGTCGGCGAGCAGGAATGCCTCCGCGATATCGTGGGTCACCAGCACGGCGGTGAGCGCGAGCTCGCGGCGAAGCGTCAAGAAGGTGGCCTGGAGATCGGCGCGGGTGATCGCGTCGAGCGCGCCGAACGGCTCGTCCAGCAGCACCACATTCGGGCGCGTGGCGAGCGCCCGGGCCACGGCGACCCGCTGGCGCTCACCGCCCGAAAGCTCGCGCGGCCACCGGGGTCCGAAGCGCTCCGGCTCGAGTCCCACCAGCCGGAGCGCCTGCTCCGCCGCCGGATCCGCCTCGTCCTCGCCGCGGAGCCAAGGCACCAGTGCGACGTTGCGCCGCACCCGCCAGTGGGGCAGAAGGCCCCCGTCCTGAGGCACGTAGCCGGTGCGCCGCCGGAGTTCGTAGGGGTCGAGTCCGGCGGCGTCCCTTCCATCCAGCAGAACGCGTCCGTCGTCGGGATCGGTGAGCCGGTTGAAGCAACGAAGCAGGGTAGACTTTCCCGAGCCGCTTTCACCGATCAGCGCGACGCACTCACCGCGATGGACCGCAAGCGAGACCTGATCGAGCGCGACGAGGCTGCCATAGCGTTTGGACACGCGCTCGGCCAGGCCCACCTCGGGAGTATTCGACAGCGTCACGGGCTGCTCACCTCGTGCAATCTACGAGAGCCGTGGGGGCCCGCGGATGTCGGCGTCTGGCCGGCGCGGCGCCGGCGCCGAGCGTCGGAATCCGGGGGCCCCGCCCGGTGGCTCGGCCGACCGCGAGTAACTCCATTGGATCACGGCGCTTCACCGGGTGTTTCCGATCGGAGTGCCGGGAGGCGCATCGGGCAGCCGCGCATGCAAGTAGATGCACCTTGTCCGAGCATGAATTTGGCGTGGATCGGCGGTACCCTGGCCCCGTTCAGAGGATGCGTTCATGTATCGGATCGAGGTCGCTCCCGGCGAGGAGACCGTTTTTCGAACGATCGACGAGTTGGCGGTCGGCATCCGGAACGGCGTCATCACCCCGCGTGCCCGGATCTACCACCACGCCTCGCAGAAGTGGCTTCCGATCGGGCTGCATCCGCATTACAAGAAGGCGCTGGAGATGCCGGGCGCTACGTCGACGCCGACGCCGACTCGGCTGAAGGCCCAACCGCCGGCCCAACCGGAACCGCGCTCCGTCGCTCACGCCCCGCCCGAGCAGAAACGCGCGCCGGAGCCCAGGCCGAGCGTAGAACCGAGGCCGGGGCCGAAGGCGAGCGCGTCGCCCCGGATTCCCGCTCCGGTGCAGTCGCCTGTCATTGCCATGCAGAACGAGGTGCTCCGCGACCTTCCGGTAATCTCGATTCCCGAGCCGTTGCCCTGGACCGTGCCGGCGCCGAGACCAGCGCCGCCGCCGGTGCAGACCCAGGCACCGGCACCGCGCGCGCCGGCGGCCCGTGCACCGACGCCACGAGCGCCCGTTGCTCATCCGCCGACGCCACGAGCGCCTGCAGCTCATGTGCCCGCGGTGCGAGCGCGGATGACGCACGCGCCGGTAGCGTACGCCCCGCTGGAGCCCTCCTCGCCGGCTGAGCATGGATCGGACGCGGATGCCGGTGAAGAGGCCGCGCCCCGCCCTACTGCACGCCGCTCGCGAAGAATGGCCGGGCGACCCCTGCTCCTGCTAGGCGCTGCCACCGCGCTCGTGATCGGCACTCATCTGGTGGTAACTGCGGCACCGGCACCGCCTGTCTCCCCGGCCCCCTCGGGCGTTCCGGCCGCGATGGCCGAAGCCGCGTCCCACGAGGATTCCCCGGAGCCGTCCGAATCTCCGCGGGTCACGATCGCCCCGGCCCGCGTGCCGATGACTCCGGGTCCGGCATTCGCGGGCTCAGTGCCCGCCGGCACTGGGGTCGACACCGACCGGCCCAAGGCCGCTATGCCGGCCGCCGCAACGATCGGGGTCGCGGCCCCCGCGGTGATCGCGCCGGCACCCTCCGCGATCGATCTGGCGGTGCCCGACATAGCGTCCGATTCGGTCATTGCCCCGCACCGCAGCAGCGATACGCTGGGCATGAAAAAGATCTTGCGTGCCCTGAACGGGTCCAAGCCCGCGGAGATTCCGGCCGCACCGTAAATCCTCGTGTGACTCATCCCACAGCGTCCCTGCGTCGGGCCCGACAATATCCAGCGTCGTAAGTTATTGGTTATCAACAAGTTATGTTGATAAATCTGTGGAAAATCCCATCGGCCGTGTGGAAAACGCCGTTGGGTGACTCAGGCCATGGGGAGGCGCGATGGCGAGAGCGATCTGGAGTGGGTCGATCGGCTTCGGGATGGTCAGCATCCCGGTCAAGCTGTTCGGCGCGACCGAGAGCAAGGACATCTCGTTTCACCTGTTGCACGCCACCTGCGGCACCCGGCTGAAGCAGGTGCGCTGGTGCCCCACCGACGAGCAGGAGGTACCCTGGAACGAGACGGTACGGGGATACGAGTTCGGCAAGGACCAGTACGTCACCCTCACCGACGAGGACTTCGAGAAGCTGCCCCTGCCGAGCAAGCACACCATCGAGCTCAGCGCCTTCGTGAAGGCCGAGGAGATCGATCCAGTCTACTACGAGCGGAGCTATCACCTGGCGCCCGACGAGCGGGGTGAGAAGCCCTATGCCCTGCTGCTCCAGACCTTGGAGAAGAAAGGCCTCACTGCGCTCGCCGCCATCACCATACGGAAAAAGGAGCAGCTCTGCGCCCTCCGGCCCAAGGACGGGGCGCTGATGCTGGAGACGCTCTACTACCCGGACGAGATCCGGGCGCAGCCTGAGGTGGAGCTCGACAAGGCCAAAATCACCGAGCGTGAGCTCGAGATGGCGTTCACCTTGATCGATCTGCTGCGGAAGCCGTTCGATCCCGAGGAGTACAAGGACCACTACCGCGAGGCGCTGAGCCAGCTCATCGAGGCCAAGCTCGACGGCCGCGACGTGGTCAAGTCTCCGGCGGGCCGGGAGACCAAGGTCATCGACCTGGCCGATGCCCTTCGCCAGAGCGTGGAAGCGGCCAAGAAGGGCAAGCCGAAGCCGGCAGCTCGTCCGCGGGCCCGTACCTCGGCTCGGCGGGCGACTCGCAAGGTGAGCTGAGTTGGGCACCCCGACGGCGGCCACGGTCCGCGATGTCCTGAAGCAACTCGACGCCGCCAAGGATCGCGTCACGCTCCACGCCGACGGTCATGACGTGCCGGTGACCAACCTCGACAAGCCGCTCTGGGCCGGCGCGGGGCAGCGGAAGGCCGTCACCAAGCGGTCGCTACTGCGCTACCTCGCGCGGGTGTCGCGCTGGATGCTGCCCCATCTCTCCGACCGGCCGCTGTTCGTAACGCGATTTCCCAACGGCATCAACGGCAAGAGCTTCTACCAGAAGCACTGGGACGACCCGCCGGCGTTCGCCCGCACCGTGGCGATCTACTCCAGCCAGGGCGACGCCGACGGCGACTATCTGATCTGCGAGAACCTGCCGACCCTGCTCTGGCTGGGGCAGATGGGAAGCCTCGAGCTGCACGCCTGGTACTCGCGCACCGAGCGGGAGCCCGACGCGGTCACTCGGGGGCGCCGCTTCACCGGATCCGAGGCGGCGCTGGACAAGTCGGTGCTCAACTATCCCGACTTCGTGGTGTTCGATCTCGATCCCTACGACTACTCGGGGCGCGAGTCGCGTGGGGCGGAGCCCGAGCTGCACCGGCGGGCCTTCAACCGCACCCGGAAGCTCGCGCTTCAAGTGCGCGAGCAGCTCGAGAGCCTGGGCCTCTCCACCTGGGTCAAGACCTCGGGACGCACCGGGCTCCATCTGTACCTGCCGATCGTACGTGACCTCGACTTCGACGCCGCCCGTGACGTGGCCCAGACGATCGCGCGGCACGCCCTGAAGGATCGGCCGAAGGACGTCACCCTCGACTGGTCGGTGGAGCGCCGGCGGGGAAAGATCTTTTTCGATTACAACCAGAACAGCCGGGGCAAGTCCCTGGCGGTTCCCTACTCGCCGCGCCGGCACGCCACCGCGACCGTCTCTGCCCCGGTCCGGTGGAAGGAGCTGGAGACGATCTACCCCACCGACTTCACCCTGCGCACCGTGCCCGACCGGCTGGAGGCCGGCGGCGACCCCTGGGACGGCATCCTCGAGGCCAAGCAGGATCTCGGCGCCACCCTCGGTGTGGGAGGCGCCGCGTGAGACCGTCGCGCGAAGCGCTGTCGGCCAAGGGGCGGGGACGGCTGCGCTACCGGCCGCAGCCGAGCTGGCTCCCGCCCATGCTCGCCACCTTGAGCGACCGGGCGCCTACCGGTGGCGGATGGATCTACGAGCCCAAGCTCGACGGCGTCCGGGTGTCCGCGTACGTGACCGGAGGGTCGGTCCGGCTCTTCTCCCGGAACCGGAAGCAGGTCGAGGGTGGATACCCCGAGCTGGTGGACGCTCTTTCGCTCGCGGTGCGGGGCGACGCGGTGTTGGACGGGGAGATCGTGGCGCCCGATCCCGCCACCGGACTCTCCTCGTTCGCCCGGCTCCAGCAGCGGATGCATTTGCGCGACGTCCAGCGGGCGGCGCGCACCGGCGTCGCGGTGGAGCTCTACCTTTTCGACTGCCTCTTCTACGAGGGGATCGATCTCACCGGGCTCCCGCTGCTCGACCGGAAGAAGGTGCTGCGCGACGTGGTGTGGTACGACGGCCCGATCCGCTTCGTGCCCTACCGCACCACCGGCTCTGTCGCGATGTACCGCGACGCCTGCGCCAAGGGAGCCGAGGGCATCATCGCCAAGCGGTCGGAGTCGCCCTACGTGGGCGGCCGGTCCACCGATTGGCTCAAGATCAAGTGCGTCCAGCAACAGGAACTGGTCATCGGAGGCTATACCGAGCCGCAGGGCGGCCGGGAGCACCTCGGTGCGCTGCTGGTGGGATACTACGACGGCGGGAAGCTGCGCTACGCGGGCAAGGTGGGCACCGGCTACGACGGGGATGCCCTCGAGCTGCTCGCCCGAAAGATGGCCCCCCTGCACCGCCGCACCTCGCCGTTCGCGCCGGGACCGGTGCCCGCCGGTGCGGTGCAGTGGGTGACCCCAAAGCTGGTGGCGCAGATCGGCTTCGGAGAGTGGACCGAAGCGGGGCTGCTGCGCCACCCCCGCTTCCTGGGTCTCAGGGACGACAAGGCGGCGCGAGAAGTCCGCCGGGAGGGGTGAGGGGGCTCGGGTGATGTGCTTGGCTTCGGCCCCTTCGCTGCGCTCAGGGTGACAGAGGGCCATTCGATCGAGCACAGCCGTCCAATGTTGTCACCCCTGAGCGCCAGCGAAGGGGACCATCTCCCGGTTTATTCGATCTCCACCTCCCACGCGTAGTTCTCCAATCGTTCCACCCGCCTCCCCGCCCCGGGCTGGGGAATCGCGAACTCGGCCCCGTGCGCCACCGACAGGTACATCTCCTCGATGGACCGCTTGAAGTCCGCCGAGCAGGCGCCTCGTACCATGGCGCCATGCGTCGGGGAAGGCCGCCAGGACACTCGGAGCGCGCGGCCGCTCGAGCTCGTCTCGTCAGGCACGAGCACCCCGCTCATGGCGACCTTGCCGTCGCCCTCGAGCACCAGCTGACAGGCCTCGCCGTCGGCGCCGTGCGCGCCGCAGAAGAGGATGAGGGTCCGGCGATCGAGACTCCCGTGATAGGCCCCGTCCGCGCTCCGGGTCAGCGTCCCCTCCACCACCTCAGCGCCCCCGTTGCGGCACTCCTCGGCGGCCACGGAGCTGGACTGGGGCCAGGCGCTGGTGAGCCTCAGGCGGTAGACGTCGGGAAGCGCGGTCTCGAGGCCTGGGGGCGAGCCTCCCGGTACGCGATGGCCTGGGCCGCGGCCGGAGCAGCGGAGAAAGTGCTGAGAGCCAAGACCCAGAGCGGCGCCGAGGTCGGTCGTGTCGTCATGCCATCTCCCATTGGGTTCAGGTACCGGCTCCGACCCCTGCCAGAGCTCGGGTGCAAGGTGCCACCGCTCCGCGTCGATCCCACCAGGGGACCGTCGCGTCCCGGTAACGCCGTACACCCTGTTTTAAGACAAGTGCCGTGCCGGCGACGGGGGAGACCAGGATCCCGGTGACCGAGGCCGAAAGAGGTTGCGGCCGCAGGGCTTGGCGGATGGCACGGGGATTGGGGGGTCGGCCGCGGAAAATGGCCGGCCGACAAATTCGTCAGCCGCGGAAGCGGTGGGGATCGATTCCGTAGCGGCGGATCTTGTAGTTGATGATCCGTTCGGTGCTGTTGAGGAGACGCGCCGCGCGGGCCCGGTTCCCCTGGGTGGTCTTGAGGGCGTCCTGGATGAGGTTGCTCTCGAAAGCGGAGACCGCTTCGGCGAGAATGCCGGAGACCACGGTGCCCGATGCTTCCGCCGTCTGCAGAATGGGCGAGAGGTGGTGGCCGTGGATGACGTCCCCACCGGCGACCAGGACGGCGCGCTCGATGGTGTTCTCCAACTCGCGCACGTTCCCCGGCCAGTGATAGCTCACCAGCATGTCGATCGCCGGGGTAGAGATCCGCTTGATGGCCCGGCCGTGGAGCCGGGCGTACTTCTCGACGAAGTGGTCGGCGAGGAGCAGGATGTCGGACTTGCGCTCCCGGAGCGGCGGCACCCAGAGGGTGAAGACGTTCAGGCGATAGTAGAGATCCTCCCGGAACGACCCGTCCACCTGGGCGCGCTCCAGGTCCTTGTTGGTCGCCGTGATGAGCCGTACATCGACCCGAAGGGTGGCGCTGCCG
>JACCRH010000048.1 GCA_013813675.1 Gemmatimonadales bacterium | reverse complement strand
GCGCCGGAGGACTTCTACCATCGGGAGGACCAGTGGCAGATCCCCACCGTCGCCGAGTCCGATGGGGCCGTGCCGTTCATGCGACACATCATCATGCGCCTGCCGGAAGAATCGAAGGCCGAGTTCATCTACATGGTGCCCTTCACGCCGCGGGGCAAGGACAACCTGGCCGCCTGGATGGTGGCGCGGAACGACGGCGACGTCTATGGGAAGCTGCGGGTGTACCGGCTCTCCCGGCAGAGTCTCGTGTTCGGTCCGCAACAGATCGAGAACCGGATCAACCAGAACACGGAGGTATCCCGCCAGGTCTCGCTGTGGGACCAGCGGGGCTCCCGGGTGATCCGAGGCGACCTGCTGGTGATCCCGATCGAGGAATCGCTGCTGTATGTCCAGCCGCTCTACCTCCAGGCGGAGGGCGGTCGGATTCCGGAGTTGAAGCGGGTGATCGTCGCCTATCAGAACCAGGTGGTAATGCGGGAGACGCTGGAGGCCGCCTTGACCGAGCTCTTCGGCGGCCCCAGCGGGCCCCGCAGTCAGCCGCCACCGGCGGTCGCCACCATGGCGGAGAGCGTCGACTCCGGGGTCAGTGCGCTGATCGCCGAGGCACAGCGCCGCTACCAGGCCGCGCTCCAGGCGCAGCGGGAGATCGACTGGGCTCGCTACGGGGAGGAGTTCCGGCGGCTCGGCGAGTTGCTCGAACGGCTCGAGACCAGAGGGTCGGAACCGCCACGGTAGGAGCGCGTCATGACTGGACCGCAGCACCCTCCGCCAATGCCAAACGAGGAGCACCCTGGTCCCCCACCGGACCGGTTGGCGTTCCAGGCCGGCGAGGGACAGTTTCGGGCGCTGGCGGAGGCGGCGTCCGATGGCATCGTGGCGATCGACACCGAGAGCACCATTCTGTTCGCCAACGCCGGGGTCAGCCGTATCTTCGGCTATCCGGCGGACGAGCTGATCGGGGCCGATCTCACGCGTCTCATGCCCGACTTCCTGCGCCACCTCCATCACGCTGGAATGGCGCGCTACCTGGAGACCGGCGTCCGCCACATCCACTGGGCCTCGACCGAGCTCCCGGGGCGGCACCGCGATGGCCACCCGGTTCCGTTGGAGATCTCGTTCGGCGAGTCGCGCGCGGGCGGACGCCACATCTTCACCGGGATCATCCGCGACATCACCCTCCGAAAGCGGATCGAGCGCCGCCTCACCATCGAGAACGGCGTCGCCCAAGTGCTGGGGCGCTCCACCTTCGAGGCCGGCGTCCCCGCCGCCGTGCTCGAGGCCGTGGGCCGGGCCCTCGGCTGGCCCTGGGGTGCGATCTGGGCGCGGGACGAATCCGGCGAGGTGATGCGATGCACCGAGATCTGGAGTGCCGACCCTCAGTCGCACACCGCGTTCGTCGAGCGATCCCGGCAGCTCTCACTCGCCCCGGGCCAGGGCCTCCCCGGCCGGGTTTGGGCCTCCGGCCAGGCGATCTGGGTGAGCGACGTAGTGGGTGACCAGAACTTCCCGCGCGCTGAGGAAGCAGGTCTGGTCGGGCTCCACGCCGGCATCGCGTTTCCGGTTCAACGCCGGGGCGAGACCGAAGCGGTCATAGAGTTCCTGGCCGACCGCGTCGAGGAGCCCGACGCGGACCTGCTGGGGCTCATGGCCACCGTCGGGGCGCAAGTCGGCCAAGTTATCGAGCGCCGCCGGGCCGAGGAGGCGCTACAACACAGCGAGGAGCGGTACCGCTCGCTGGTGCAGGCGACCTCGCAACTGGTCTGGACCTGTGATCCGGTCGGCAACATCGTGGAAGAGCTGCCCGCCTGGACTGGGTATACTGGCCAGCCGTTCGAGGCCTACCGCGGACTGGGGTGGCTCGAGGCGGTGCACCCAGACGACCGGGATCCGCTCCTGGCCGCCTGGCAGCGGGCAGTCGCTGCGGGGGAACCTCTCCGAGAGTTCGAAGCCCGCATCCGGCGGGCCGACGGGGAGTATGGCGCCTTCGCCGTGCGCGGCGTGCCGATCTTCAAGCCGGGCGGCGAGCTCGGCGAGTGGATCGGTACCTGGACCGACATCACGGCACGCAAGCAGAGCGAGGATCGTCTGCGACAGGCCGACCGGATGGAGGCCGTCGGGCGCTTGGCTGGCGGCGTGGCGCACGAGTCCAACAACCAGATGTCGGTGGTGCTCGGCAGCGCCGATTTCGTGCTCCGCCGGCCGGACCTGCCCGAGGCGGTGCGGGAGGACGTGGAGCACATTCGCCAGGCGGCCGAGCGGACGGCGGCGATCACCGCGCAGTTGCTCGCCTTCAGCCGGCGCCAGCAGCTCCAGCCGAAGCTGCTCGACCTCGACAAGGAGGTGAGGACTCTCGAACCGATCCTCCGCCGCACGCTGGGTCAAGTGAACACGCTGGCCCTGCGCCTCGGGGGGCTCCCGGGCAGGGTGAGGGTCGACCCCGGCCAGCTCGCGCAGGTGCTGCTCAACCTGACCTTCAATGCACGCGATGCGATGGCCGACGGCGGCACGCTCACCATTTGTTCCCGAGCGGTCGAATTATCGGCCGAGCAGGCGGCGGCCTACTCCGGTGATACAGTCGCCCCCGGGCATTACTCGGTGCTCGTCGTGAGTGACACCGGGCATGGGATGGACCGTGCGACTCTCGCGCGCATCTTCGAGCCCTTCTTCACCACGAAGCCCGTAGGCCGGGGCACCGGGCTGGGGCTCTCCAGTGTGCACGGCATCGTCCGACAGTCGGGGGGCCATGTCACCGCGGCATCCGAGCCGGGCGTCGGCACCACCTTCGAGATCTACCTGCCGGTGGCGCAGCCCGAGGGGAAGGACGACGCGCCAGCGGCCCCGGGGCTCGACGTGCGGGGAAGTGGAACGGTGCTGGTGGCGGAGGACGAGCCGCTGCTGCGGCGGATGATCGCCCGGACGCTGCGGGAGAGCGGATACACTGTGCTCGAGGCCTGCGACGGGGAGGAGGCCCTCGCGCTGGCGCGTAGTCGGATCGACCTGCTCCATCTGGTCGTCGCCGACGTGGTAATGCCCCGAGTGAACGGCCGGGAGTTGGCGGTGCGACTCCAGCGGGAGCGGCCGGGGACCCCGGTACTGTTCATTTCCGGGTTTCCCGATCTGGAGATGGTCGAGCGCGGGCTCCTCGAGGGAGGCCAGCCTTTCCTGCAGAAGCCGTTCGCGCCGGAGGCGCTGGCAAGGATGGTGAAGGAGCTCGTGGCCCGGGGCCCGGTGGCCGGCTGAGCAGCTGAGGTCGACCGGCTGACGAAGGCGTGACGAGTCTCAGATCCGTGGACGCCCACAGCTCCCGCCCCCGGCGAGCTCGGGCGCAGGTTGCCGCATCAGCGCTTCGATCTCGGGAATCTCCCGCGGCACTCCGGCCGACAGCCATTCCAGGCCGGCATCGGTCAGTGCGTAGTCGTCCTCGATTCGCACCCCGATGCCTTGGTACTTCTCCACTGCCGGCCGGACCTTCGCCAGCATCGCCCGATTCTTCGGCGTGTCGGGCAGGCTCCGGAGCAGCTCCGGGCTGACGTAAAGCCCGGGCTCGACGGTGAAGACATCGCCCACCCCGAACTCATGCGTTCCCTGGTAGTACTGCGCCGGATCGTGGACCTCGATCCCTATTCCGTGGCCCCCGAAGCCGTGCACCGCGAACAGCTGGCCCTGCCAGCAGCCGCCAGCCGGACACTGCATCCCGGCGGGAGGATCGATAGTCGCCGCGGCTGACTGGATCAGCCCCAGCCGAAGCAAGCCCTTGGTCACCACGGCCTTCCCGGAATCGTTCGCGACTCCGTAGCCGGCGCCGGGCCTGATCTGGCGGACGAACGCTTCCTGCGCGTCGCGGACGATCTGGTAGACGTCGCGCTGCTCCGGGCTGAATCGGCCGTTCACCGGAAAGGTCCGCGTCACGTCGGCCGAGTAGTGGGCGAAGGACGCCGCGGCGTCGATGAGCAGCAGCTCGCCGTCGCGCATCACCCGGTTGTCCTCCATGTAATGCAGAATGGTGGCGTTTGGCCCCGAGCCGACGATGCTGCCGTACCCCGGCCGGTCGCCGCCGAGCCGGCGGAAGGACCCTTCGAGCAGCGCCTGGATCTCGTTCTCGCCGCAGCCGGGCGCCGCGGCCTTCATGGCCTCCTGGTGTCCCCGCACGCTGATCTGTACCGCCTTCTGGAGCAGGGCGATCTCCGCGGCGCTCTTCTTGGCCCGCAGCCGGCTTACCGCGGTGTCGAGCGAGTGCATCACCAGCCAGGGGTTCGCCGTGCGAACCTGAGCCAGGAAACGAGACCCGCGGGTCAGCGAATCCTCCGTGACGTAGTCGCCGGTCTGCACGTCGGGAACGATGTAGAACGGCAGGCCGCCGGCCGCGAGGGAGTCGATAGCCCCACGGAGCTGTGCGATCTCCCGTCCGGGGATCCCGATCCGCGCCGCGAGGTCGGCCACCCGGGTCCGCGCGCCGACCCAGCGCTCCTGCACCGCGTTGCGCGTCGGCACGAACATCGTCGCCGTCACCACCCCCTTTCGCTTCACCATCACCAGCGCTGCGTCGGCTTCGCCGAAGCCGGTCAGATAGTAGAAGGCGGGGAGCTGATAGAAGGTCGGCCAGAAGGTCACCGGCTCGACTCCGCCGAAGGCGACAATGACTCCGGAGTCGATCGGCGCCGCCAGCGCCGCCCGTCTGGCCGCGTACTCGGCCGGGGCGATCTGCGGGGGCGCCGGCGCGGGCACGGTAGCCATGGCCAGGAGCCCGGCCAGGAACACGAGGGGAATGCTCGAAAGGGAAAGCGGCACGGGTACCTCCAGCAGCATGGCCGTAGTCGTCGGGGGGCCAGATAATCTGTGACCGCGAGCGTGCGCCGGGCAATGGCGGGGGTGCCGGTCCGTGTCATTCTGAGCGGAGCGAAGGAGGCATAACCAGGGGCATGGCTCCTTCGCTGCGCTCTAGGATGACAAAGAGAGAGTTCTTGACAGGGAACGAGCCTTGCCGATATTAACCGCATGGTTAAACCATCCAGTTCAACCAGGCGGTCAAAACCACCTCGGGTCACGCCCCCGGCCGACCAGGAGACCCGGGACCGGATCCTCGATGCCGCCCACATCGTCTTCACCCGGAAGGGCACCGCCAGCAGCCGCACCCAGGAGATCGCCGCCCAGGCCGGGGTCAACAAAGCCTTGGTGCACTACTACTTCGGCACCAAGGCCGCGCTGGCCGACGCGATCTTCGCGCGGGCCCTCGGCACCCTCATGCCCCGGATCTTCGGCATCCTGGCGGACCCGGACCGGAGCATCGAGGAGAAGGTCCCCGCGATCGTGCGGGAGCAGATCGATTTCCAGTCCGCCCGCCCCTACTTCGCGGGCTACATGGTCTCCGAGCTCCACGCCGAGCCTGAGCGGATCACCCGCCTCATGGCCCGGCAGGGTGGCCGGGTGCCGCTCGATGTGATCCGCCGCCAGCTCCGCGAGGGCGCCAGGGCCGGGAAGTTCCGCCGGATCAGCCCCGAGCAGTTCGTGGCCAACCTGATGGGCCTCCTGATCTTCCCGTTTGCCATCCGGCCGGCGCTCTGCGAGCTGCTGGGGTTCGACACCCCCCGCTGGCACGCTTTCCTCGAGGAGCGCCGGCGACTCCTCCCCGACTTCTTCATGGCAGGGCTTCGGCCATGACCCGCACACCCGCACTCGTCGCCCTGGCACTGCTCCTCAGCGGTTCACCGGCGCGCGCCCAGGACACCCTTGGGGTCGACCGGCTGCAGGAGGCGGCGCTGGTCAGCGACCCCCGGGCCGGGCAGCGCGCCCTGCTGCGCGCCGCCACCGACCTCCGCCTCGCGGTGATCGCCACCGACCGGCTGCCGCGGCTGGAGATCAACGGGCAGGGGACCCACCAGAGCGACGTCACCCGGCCGACCTTTGGCGTCCCCGGCGTGATGGTGCCCGAGTTTCCCCAAGACCGGTGGCAGACCACGCTCGACGTGGAGCAGCGGCTGTACGACGGCGGCGACGTGACGCGGCGGCGGGAGCTGGAGGAGGCGCGCCATGCGGAATCCCAGGCGGCGCTGGACGTGGCGCTTTACCAGCTTCGGTCCGAGGTGAACGCCGCGTTCTTCTCCGCCTTCCTCTTCCAGAAGCGCTCGGCGGAGTACGACGCGCTGGTCGCCGATCTCGATGCCCGCCTTGCCGCGGTGCGCGCCCGGGTCGAGGCGGGCACCGCGCTGGGCCGCGACGCCGCGGAAATCGACGCCGAGCGGATGCGGGCGGTTCTCCAGCGGGACGAGGCGCGGGGCTCGCGCCGCGCGGCGCTCGCGATCCTGGCCGACCTGGTGGGCCGTCCGATCGACACCACCGCCGTGCTGGTCCTGCCGGCCGGCGAGCCCGAGGGCACCCAGCCGGCCGACCTCGCTGCCGTCTCGGCGCTGCGCCGGCGCCCCGAGTTCGACCAGCTCCGCCAGTCCCGCGCCCGGCTCGATCGCGAGGTGGCCTATACGTCCGCGGAGAACCGGCCCAGGGTGGTCGCCTTCGGCCAGGCCGGTGTCGGGCTCCCCGGGCTGGACCAGTTCCGCAGCTCGTCGGATGCGTTCTGGCAGGCGGGGGTGAAGGTCGAGTGGCACCCGTGGACCTGGCGGTCCGCCGGCCGAAAGGCCGCGGCGTACCGGCTGCAGCAGGATGTGGTCGCCACCGAGGAGAAGGCGCTCGGCCGCCAGTTGGCGCGGGCGGTGGTCACCGACCTGGAGGACATCGCCCGGCTCAAGGCGGCGCTGGCGGACGACGAGCGGATCGTGGCGCTCCGCGGCGAGGTCGAGCGGCAGGCCCGCGCCCAGTACGACGAGGGCGCCATCACCACCCCGGACTATGTCGAGACGCGCACCGACGTGCTGGAGGCGCGGCTCACCCTGGAGCGTCATCGGGTCGAGCTGGCCCAGGCGCGGTCGCGGTACCTCACCACCTTGGGGATCACGCCCCGTACCGCGAGGGACACGCCATGAGCCGCGCAGACCGCCGTTCGATGATGCAGGGTGTCGCGACACCGCCTGTGGTCATCCTGAGCGCAGCGAAGGAGCCGAAGCGTGGGCATGCCTCCTTCGCTCCGCTCAGGATGACAATCTTGTGCTTTGCCGCCCTCGCGCTCGTCTCCTGCCGGAACGAGAGCGCCGACGCCTACGGCAACTTCGAGGCGACCGAAGTGACCGTGGCGGCGGAGGTCGGCGGCCGGCTGCTCTCCTTCGCGCTGGAAGAGGGCGACCGCGTCGCCAGGAACACCGTCGTGGGCGTGGTGGACACGATCCCGCTGCTGCTGGAGCGGCAGGCGCTGGCGGCTCGCCGCGCGGCCGCCGCGGCCCGCGCCCGCGAGACCGACGCCAACATCGGCGCCCTGGAGGTGCAGCGCACCATCGCGGACCGCGAGCTGGCCCGCAC
>JACCRH010000039.1 GCA_013813675.1 Gemmatimonadales bacterium | reverse complement strand
GGGCTGTCGCCCACTCATTCGTTGGTCGAAACCCCCTCCCGCGAGTTCTATCGCGAGACGATGGAATTCCTCGCCCGGGCCAACGTTCCGTTCCTGGTCGGCGGCGCCTTCGCCTTCGTGCACCAGGCCGGGATCGACCGCTTCACCAAGGACCTCGACATCTTCGTTCGTCCCTCCAACGTCCAGCGGCTGCTCCGGGCCTCCGCGGATGCCGGGTTCGAGGCCGACCTGTTCTACTCGCACTGGCTGGCCAAGATCCGCGCCCCGTCCGGCTTCGTCGATGTGATCTTCAGCTCAGGCAACGGCGTCGCGGTGGTGGACGACCAATGGTTCGAGCACGCCACCGAGCGCGAGGTGCTCGGCGTCCGGGTGATGGTGGCGCCGCCGGAGGAGAGCCTCTGGTCCAAGGCGTTCGTGATGGAGCGCGAGCGCTACGACGGGGCCGATGTGGCCCACATCATTCTGGCCCACGGCGAGCGGCTGGACTGGAAGCGGCTGATCGACCGGTTCGGGCCTCATTGGCGGGTCCTGCTCGCGCATCTAGTCCTCTTCGGTTTCATCTATCCCAGCGAGCGTTCCCATGTGCCGCCCGCGGTTCTGGAGGACCTGATGCGGCGCTTGATCGACGAGGGCCAGTCGCCCGACGCCGACGAGCCGGTGTGCTACGGGACGCTCCTCTCCTGGTCCCAGTACTTGGGCGACGTGCTCGGCGGCTCCTTCCGGGACGCCCGGATCCGTCCCTACGGCAATCTCACACCGGACGAGGTGGCCCGCTGGACGTCGGCTGAAAAGAAGTAGATATTGCAGCCACCATGCGGGTTACGACCTGGACCGAGTACAGTTTGATCATCTCACTCCACCTGGCCAAGCGGAGCCGGACGGGCGGGTCGCCGGTGGCCGCCCGCGAGTTGGCGGATGCCGAGCGGCTGCCGGCGGACTACGTGGAGCAGATCCTCCTCCGCCTCCGCCGCGCTGGGCTGGTGGAAAGCGTCCGCGGCGCCAAAGGCGGCTACTTTCTGGCCAGGCAACCCACCGCGATCTCGGTGCATGATGTCATGAGCGCATCGGAGCACCAGACCTTCGAGATCAATTGCGAGACCCATCCGGTGGACGCGGAGCGATGTAGCCCCGGATCGACGTGCAGCATCCGGCCGGTCTGGCAGGCCCTGCAGCAGCGGGTGGACCACCTGCTGGCGGGCATCTCCCTGGCCGACCTGATGAAAGAGGAAACCCAAGTGCAGGAGCTGGTCGGGATCTCGTCGGCGAGTTAGCCACGCTCGGACGTGCGCTGCGCAGCCCGACCGGCCGGTCGGGTTTTTCGTTTTGGAGGAGTTCATGACCGCCGTTCGCGAGTTGTCCGTCGCCCGGGAGCCGGCTCTATGGGAGCTGGTCGGGAACACGCCTCTCCTGCCGGTGGAGTATGCCGGCAACGGACGCGGGCGACTTTGGCTCAAGGCCGAGTGGCTCAACCCGGGCGGCAGCGTGAAGGACCGGGCGGCCCGTGCCATCCTCCGGGAGGGGCTCGCGCGCGGCGATCTGCCGGGCAAGCGGCTGCTGGACGCGTCCAGCGGCAACACCGGGATCGCGTACGCCATGCTGGGCGCCGCCGCGGGCGTGCGGATCACCATCTGCCTCCCGGGCAACGCCAGCCCCGAGCGGTGGGCGTTGCTCAAGGTCTACGGCGCGGAGGTCGTGGTCACCGACCGGATGGACGGGACCGAGGGCGCGGCGCTGCGCGCGCGCGAGCTGGCCGACGCGTCCCCCGAGAAATACTTCTACGCCGACCAGTACAGCAATGCCGCGAACCCTCGGGCCCACCGGGAAACGACGGGCCCCGAGATCTGGGCCCAGACCAGCGGGCGCCTGACCCACTTCGTGGCGGCGATGGGAACCACGGGAACCATGATGGGCACCGGCAGCTTCTTGAAGGAGAAGAACCCGGCGATCACCCTGGTGGGCGTGCAGCCCGATTCCCCGTTCCATGGGCTGGAAGGATTGAAGCATCTGGCGACGACGGCACATCCTCCGGCGCTCTACGATCCCGCGGTGCCCGACCGAGTGGCGGAGATTCCGACCGAGACCGCGGACCGGACCGCCCGGTGGCTGGCGCGCGGGTCCGGCCTCCTGGTGGGATGGTCGGCCGGCGCCGCCATGGCCGCGGCACTCGACGTGCTGGGCGGCGAGCCTGACGCGCAGGTGGTCGTGGTCGGCTGCGACACCGGCACCCGGTACATCAGCGAGCCGCATCGATGGGCGGAGCGATGACCCTCCGGCTGTCGGAGGGCCTGCTCGGCGACATCCGTCGCCACGGCGAGGGCGCGTATCCGGCGGAATGCTGTGGGGCGCTCGCGGGACGCATCGACGAGAGCGGGGGAAAAGCGGTCGTGCGGCTGGCCCCGGCGGTCAACCGGCGGACCGACGACCCGCACCGGTACCTCATCGCCCCCGACGATCTTCGCCGGCTGGAGGCCGAACTCCGCGTCGAGGGGCTCGAAATCGTGGGCTATTATCATTCGCATCCGGACCATCCCGCGGTGCCGTCGGGCTACGACACCGAGCATGCCTGGCCGTGGTACAGTTACCTCATCGTGCGGGTGGAGAGCGGCCGCGGGCTCGAGGCGGCCTGTTGGATCCTGGACGACGAGCAGCCGGGCATGCGGCCCGAGTCACTCGAAGTGCTCAGCGAGGTATGAACATGTCCGTCACTGTAACGATCCCCACGCCGCTCCGGAGCTTCACCGGGGGACGGGAGGCCGTCGAGCTCCCCGGCGACACCGTGGGCGAGGTGATCGACGGGCTCCTGGCCACCCACGGCGGCCTCAAGCGTCATCTGGTGCAGGACGACGGGCGCCTGCGGAACTTCGTCAACCTGTATCTCAACGACACCGACATCCGCCAACTCGATTCCACCGACACCCCGGTGCGCGAAGGCGACGTGCTCACGATCGTGCCCAGCATCGCGGGCGGCCGCCCGGCGGTCGCGACCGAGCTGCCCACGCTCTCCCACGCCGAAGTGCTTCGCTACTCCCGGCACCTGCTCCTGCCGGAGGTGGGGGTCGAGGGTCAGCGGAAGTTGAAGGCGGCGCGGGTGCTCACCATCGGCGCCGGGGGACTGGGGTCTCCTCTGTCGCTCTACCTGGCGGCGGCGGGTGTGGGCACCATCGGCATCGTGGACTTCGACGTCGTGGACCTCACCAATCTCCAGCGCCAGATCGTCCACGGAACCTCGACCCTGGGCCGCCCGAAGCTGGAATCGGCCAAGGCGAGGCTTACCGATCTGAACCCCAATCTGAACGTCGAGAGTTATGAGACCCGACTCAGCGCCGACAACGCGCTCGACATCGTTCGGGAGTACGACATCGTCGTCGACGGGACCGACAACTTCCCCACCCGGTATCTGGTCAACGATGCCTGTGTGCTGCTGGACAAGCCGAACGTCTACGGCAGCATCTTTCGTTTCGAGGGGCAGGCGTCGGTCTTCTACGCCAAGGAAGGGCCCTGCTACCGCTGTCTCTACTCCGAGCCGCCTCCGCCGGGACTGGTGCCCAGTTGTGCCGAGGGTGGTGTGCTCGGCGTGTTGCCCGGCATCATCGGCAGCATTCAGGCGCTGGAGACGATCAAGCTGATCATCGGGGCGGGGGACTCGCTGATCGGCCGCCTGGTGCTCTTCGACGCGCTCAAGTTGCGCTTCCGCGAGCTCAAGCTGCGGAAAGATCCGGATTGCCCCCTCTGCGGGGACAACCCGACGATCCGGGAGCTGATCGACTACGAGGCGTTCTGCGGGCTTGGCGCGGCTCCCCAATACCAGGGCCCCGAGGTGGTGGCGGAGCAGCTTCGGCACGAAATGGACGAAAAGGGGGACGGCCTCGTCCTCGTCGACGTACGCGAGCCCCACGAATGGGAGATCGCCCACATCGGCGGGGCCCGGCTGATTCCGCTGGGCCAGCTTCCGGACCGCATCGGGGAGCTCGATGGCCACGCTGAAATCGTGACCTACTGCCACAAGGGATCGCGCTCGATGAAGGCGCTGGAGATCCTGCGGGGGGCGGGGTTCGGCAAGGTCCGAAGCCTGGCCGGGGGGGTGGACGCGTGGGCCAGCAGAGTGGAGCCGGGAATGGCGAGATATTAGGGACCGGTGCCAGCAGTTGTCACCCTGAGCACAGTGAAGGGGGCCATGCCGGAACATGGACCCCTTCACTTCGTTCAGGGTGATACCAGTCCGTCGAGACGGCGGCACCATGCCGAAGGCGGGACTCGAACCCGCACGGGCTTGCGCCCACTGCGCCCTGAACGCAGCGCGTCTACCAGTTCCACCACTTCGGCGAGGGCGCAAAGGTAGTCCGGTTGCGGGGACCGGTCAACCCGCACCGTTGACCTGCCCGAAGTGGTGGCCTATCATTTGCTTAGGATCCCTACGTGAGCCCCGATACACCCCCCTCGGCCGAGCGCCGGCAGTCGGTCGCCAGGAACCCCAAGGCGACCCACGACTACCATATTCTAGAGACGTGGGAGTCGGGCATCGTGCTGACCGGCACCGAGGTCAAATCGCTCCGCAACGGCAAGGCCTCCATCAAGGAGGCCTACGCCAGGGTGCGCAACGGCGAGGTGTACCTCGAAGGGATGAACATCACGCCGTATGAGCAGGGCAACCGCCACAATCACGATCCGGTCCGATCCCGGAAGCTCCTGCTGCATCGTCGGGAGATCGAAAAGCTGATCGGCGCGGTGGAGCAGAAGGGCCTCACCCTGGTCCCTCTCGAGCTCTACTTCAGGAGCGGGCGGGCCAAAGTTGTTCTGGCGCTCGGTCGCGGCAAGAAGACCCATGACAAGCGTGAGGCGCTGAAGCGCCGGGTGTCCGAGCGCGAAGCGGCGCGCGACGTATCGCGCGGACTGGTACGGGCCGCGAGGGAGCCGCGGTGATTGCCGCTCTGGCTCTGCTCGGCGCGATGGGGCTTGGCGCCCCGCGGCAGATCACCGTCGCCGGCCCGCTGGGCGAGGTCGTGGTGCCCCTCCGCATGGACGCGACCGGCGCACCAGGGATCTCCGCGCCCCGGCTCCTCGCCGCGCTCGGCGGCACCCTGCGGGTGCAGGAGGGGTGGGCCGAGGTGACCGTCGCACGGCAACCCTTCCGGTTTCTTCTCGGCGCGCCACTCTACCTCTTCAGCAGCCAACTCCAGCCGCTCGCGAGCTCGATCTGGGTTGCCCGGGACACGGTATACCTGCCGTTGCAGTTCGTGTCCGAGATCATCCCCTATTTCCTGGGCGAACGGTATCGCTACGATGCGCCCAGGGCACGACTCGAGGACATCTCCCGCAAGCCGCCGGCCGCCCGGGCGCCCACCTCGGCGGAACGGCTTCCCAACGGGCTGCGTGTCGGCCACGTGGTCACCATCGATCCGGGACACGGGGGCGTGGACCCCGGCAATCCGGGGACCTACTTTCCCCGCGGCGTGCGGGAAAAAGAGGTGACGCTCCAGATCGGTCTGCTGCTGCGGGAGGAGCTGCGAAGCCGGGGGGTGGGAGTGCGCATGACCCGCACCACCGACACCCTGATCGCTCTGGGCGACCGCGGCGGATTCTGTACCGCCGCCTGCGATCTCTTCGTGAGCCTGCACGTCAATTCGCTTGCACGGCGCCGAGGCTACACCGAGGTCCGCGGCTTCGAGACCTTTTTCCTGGCCGAAGCGCGGACCGAGGACGCCGCTCGGGTCGCCAAGATGGAGAACGAGGCCGTGCGGTTCGAGACCGGCGAGTCCCAGGACCAGATGACTGGTGGGCTGGATTTCATCCTCAAGGATCTACAGCTCAATGAGCATCTCCGCGAATCCGCTCGGGCGGCGGAGCTGGTCCAGAAGCAGCTCCGGACGGTCCACACCGGCCTGGACCGCGGCGTGAAGCAGGCCGGATTCATGGTGCTCACCACCGCCCGCCGCCCCGCCATCCTGGTGGAGATGGGCTACAGCACCAATCCGCAGGATGGCCGCTACCTGACTTCCCGCCGCAGCCAGCGCACCATGGCGGCCGCGATCGCGGACGCGATCGTGGAATATCTCAAAGACTACGAGCGAAAGACCGGCGGCGCCGAGGCCGGGGGTGGACGGTGAGCCGTCCCCCGGTGCTGGCGGTGGCGCTGGTGGCCGCGCTGCTCGGCGGGTGCGTCTACTACAACGGCATGTACAACGCCAAGCGACTCGCCGGCTCCGCGCGGCGCGCGGAGCTCGATGGCCGCACCTTCGAGGCCAACAACCTCTGGGGCCAGGTGATCACTCGCGCGGAGTCGCTGGTCGCGCGGCATCCCGACAGTAAGTACGTGGACGAGGCACTGGTTCTGAAGGGCGTGGCGCTCGCGCGGCTCAACCAGTGCGATGCCGCGGTGACTCCGCTCGGCCGTCTCTCCCTGCTTCCGCCGAACGCCGCGGTGACCGAGGAGGCCTCCCTCGCGCTCGGCCGATGCCAGCTCCAGTTGGGCGACCCGTCGGTGGCCGAGATCATGTTCGCCCGGGTCGCCGACAGCGAGGACGCGCCGCGGCGCCGCGAGGCCCGGCTGCTGCGCGGCCGGGCGCTGAGGTTGACCGGCCGCCACCAGGACGCGGCGAGGATGTTGGCGGCGTTGGACGACCCGCGCGCCGTCGATGAACGGCTGCTCGCGCTCGCTGGCGGGCGCCAGCGCAAGGCCGCGCTCGCTCTGGCCGATTCGCTGCTGGCGACGCGCGACTCCACCGCGCGCTGGGAC
>JACCRH010000015.1 GCA_013813675.1 Gemmatimonadales bacterium | reverse complement strand
GGTGCGGCTATCGCTGCCGCCTTCCCCCCTCTCCTCCCGTCCACATCCGGTCCAGCCCCGCCACCGCGGCGATGCGCTGCTCGGCCAGGCGGTCCGCCGCCCGATGGGTCGGGATTCGCTCCGCGCGGGCGATGTCGAAGATGCGCAGCAGCGTCTCGAAGATCTCCCCCGCCTTTTTGAGCGCGCGCTCCGCCGGCCAGCGGTTGAGCTCGCCGTAGACGTTGATGACCCCGCCGCCGTTGATCACGTAGTCCGGGGCGTAGAGAATGCCGCGCTGTTCCAGCTGGTCGCCGTGGCGGTCCTCGGCCAGCTGATTGTTCGCGGCACCGGCGATGATTTGGGCCTTGAGCCGGGGGATCGTCTCGTCGTTCAGCGTGGCGCCCAGCGCGCAAGGCGCGTAGATCTCGGCCGGCTGGTCGTAGATCGCCTCCGGCGCCACGGCCCGGGCGCCGAACTCGTCTGCCACCCGCTTCACCTTCTCGGAGTGAATGTCGGTCACCACGATCCGCACCCCTTCCGCGTGGAGATGGCGGCAGAGCGAGTACGCCACCTTTCCCGCTCCCTGCACCGCCACAGTCCTGCCCTCGAGCGCGTCGCTTCCCCAGCAGGCCTTTGCCGCGGCCTTCATGCCCACGTATACCCCGTACGCCGTCACCGGCGACGGATCACCAGAGAGCCCGAGCAAGCCGGCGACGTGATCCGTCTCCAGCTTGATGTACTCCATGTCCGACGGGCTGGTGCCGATGTCCTCCGCGGTGATGTACCGGCCATTCAGGGTTTCGACGAATCGCCCGTGGACTCGGAACAGGGCCTCCCGGTCCACCCGCCGGTTGTCCCCGATGATCACCGACTTCCCGCCGCCGAGGTTGATCCCGGCAACCGCCGCCTTGTAGGTCATCCCCCGCGCGAGCCGCAGCGCGTCGGTCACCGCCTCGTCGGTGTCCTTGTACTGCCAGAACCGGGTGCCGCCCAGCGCCGGCCCCAGTGTGGTGTCGTGGATCGCGATGATTCCGTAGTAGCCGCACGAAGGATCGTGCGACAGCAGCAGTTGCTCGTGGCCGAAGGACCGCATCGAGGCGAAGATGTCCATCCGGTCTCCAATACCGCGCCAGAGGAGTGGTGTCACCCTGACAGGTAATTGTAAAACCCCCGCCCCGACTTCTTCCCAAGATGTCCCGCCGCCACCATCCGCCGGAGGAGCGGGCAGGCGCGGTACTTGTCGTCGCCCAAGCCGCGCTGCAGCACCTCCAGGATGGCGAGGCAGACGTCGAGGCCGATGAAGTCGGCCAGCGCAAGCGGGCCCAGGGGATGGGCCATGCCGAGCTTCATTACCGTGTCGATGGCTTCGGGCGTGGCGACGCCCTCCATCACACAGAAGATCGCCTCGTTGATCATCGGCATGAGGACGCGGTTGGAGACGAATCCGGGATAGTCGTGGACCTCCACCGGCACCTTGCCCAGGGCCCGTGCGGTCTCCATCACCGCGCCGATGGTCGCGTCGCTGGTGGCGTGCCCCCGGATGACTTCGACCAGCTGCATCACCGGCACCGGATTCATGAAGTGCATGCCGATCACCCGGTCGGGCCGGCCGGTGTGGGCCGCGATCTCGGTGATGGAGATCGAGCTGGTATTGGTCGCCAATATCGCCTCCGGCCTCGCGATCCGGTCGAGCTGCTCGAAGAGGGAGAACTTTACCGCCGGGTTCTCGCTGGCCGCCTCGACCACCAGGTCGGCCTGCGCCGCGCCTTCGAGCGAGGTGCCCGGCTTCACCCGCGCCAGCACCTGAGCCGGCGCGTCCGCGGGAATCACGCCCTTCTTGACTTGGCGCTCCAGATTCGATCGAATGGTCGCGCTCGCCTTCTCCAGCGCGGCAGGCGCGCTGTCCACCAGCGCTACTTCCCACCCATGCTGGGCAAATACGTGGGCGATGCCATTGCCCATGGTGCCGGCGCCGATGACGGCGGCTCGAGTCATGTCGGGTCCTTTCCTCCGGCCCAGCGTCGGGCGACGAGAACCGCGATGGTGAGCGCGAGCGTGGAGGAGAGGCCCCCCTCGGGCCCGAACCGCCCGCCGGTGAGCCAAACCGGGTCGCCCGGCACGTAGTCCAGAAGCGGGATACGGAAGGGAACACCGCTGACCGGTGCGTCGAGCGCGGCCAGCATCGCGTTCCAGCCGAGGTGCGCCCCCCACGCCGTCCAGATCCCGCCGGGCGCGTAGAAGGCGAGCCCGAGGAAGACGCCGGCGAGCGCGATGTTGCCGATGGCCAAGGCGGTGACGTTGGGATTGTCGAGGTGGGCTAGCGCGAAGACGACGGCGACCAGGACGATCGCGGTGCCGCGCCCCAGCGCACCGGCCAGCAGCAGCAGGGGAACCCCGCGGAACAGCACTTCCTCGCTCAGCGCCGCCGGGGCGAGGACCAGGAGCGTGGTCGCCGCCGTCCGCAGGTAGTCGAGGCCCGTGCCCTGGTCCCGGGTCCACTCTGCCGCGCCGAGGATCACGGCCACAGCGAGCGCCGTGCCCGCCGTCAGCGCGCCCACCACTCCTCCGACCGCGAATCCCGGCGCCCGCCGATCGACCGCATAGCGAAGGTCGGCCGCCGTCAGCCGCAGCACCCGCATGCCGATGAGCCAGGTGAACAGCCCAGCGCCCACCAGCATGGCGGCGCCCTGAAGCAGCAGCGGCCCGGGTCCGGCGCCGGCGAGCCATGCCGTCGCCCCTGGAACCGAGCCCGCCACCAGCATTGCGACCCCGAACGACAGCAGTCCGAAGAGGATGAAGACCAGCACGACGAAGGCGATCGACCATCCGATCGCCTTGGGGAGGGAGAACCGGTCGGGCATCCGGGGCCCGGTCAGAGAAGGGTGCGGAGCTTCGGCCCGAGGCCCAGGATCACCGCGGCGGCAAGCCCGACTTTCAGAAGATCGCCCGTGAGAAACGGCACGAAGCCGGCCCGAAAGGCGAATCCGGGATTGCCGCCCAGGATGGCGAGCTGGGCCGCGCCGCCGGCGTGGATCACCAGCATGGCGAGCGCGCAGCCAAGCAGCACCCGGCCGAGCGCGGGCGACTGTCCCGCGAACCTGCCCGCGACCGCCGCCGCCGCGGGAAACGCGAGGAGATATCCCCCGGTCGGGCCGAGCACATGGCCCAGCCCTGCCCCACCGGCGAAGAAGACCGGCAACCCGAGGAGACCGAGCGCGAGATAGAGCAACAGGGCCGCGCTCCCGAGCCTCGCGCCGAGCATCCCACCGACCGCCAGCACGGCGAGCGGTTGCAGCGTCATGGGCACCGGGCTCAACGGCACCGGCACCGCGACCTGCGCCGACCCGGCCACCACCAGCGCTGCCGCCGCCACGGCGAGCGCTCGGCGGCCCAGCGCGGCGCGATCCGCGAGCGCCAGAGAGTCGAGCCGGCTGCCAGTGGTCATCAGAGCATCTCCACGCTGAGCGCCACGGCGTTGCCGCCGCCGAGGCAAAGGGTGGCGAGGCCGGTCGAGCCCCCCCGGTCGCGCAAGGCATACAACAGGGTAGTGAGCACTCGTGCGCCGCTGGCGCCGATCGGATGACCCAGGGCCACCGCGCCGCCATGTACGTTGACCCGGTCCCAGTCCCATTCCAGTTCCCGGCCGTCCGCCAGGGCCTGGACCGCGAACGCCTCGTTGGCCTCGATGAGCTCGTAGTCGCCGATCGTGGTTCCCGAGCGACTCATCAGGTTCCGCACGGCCTGGATCGGGGCGAAGAAGATCTCCCGCGGCTCCCCGCCGCCGGTGGCGTACCCGGTGACCCGGGCCAGCGCTGCGATGCCGTGCGCCTTGGCGAACTCGAGCGAAGCCACCACGAGCGCGCTCGACCCGTCGTTGAGACCGGGCGCGTTCCCCGCCGTCACCGTCCCGCCATCCTTCCGAAAGACCGGCTTGAGCCTGGCGAGTGACTCGGCGCTGGTGTCCTTCCGGGGCGCCTCGTCGGCGGCGAGGGTGGTTGGCCCGCCCTTGCCCGAAATCTGGACCGGGAGGATCTCCGCCTTGAACTTTCCGGCCTCCGCCGCCTCGACCGCCTTCCGGTGGCTCTCGTAGGCGAAGCGATCCTGGTCCTCCCGCGTCACGCCGGCCTTCTCCGCGGTGTACTCGGCGTACTCCCCCATGTGACAGCAGCCGAACGAGTCCCAGAGACCGTCGTGGATCATGCCGTCCACCATCGTCTGGTTGCCCGCCTTGATGCCGCTCCGCATGCCGTACACATAGTGCGGCGCGGTGGACATCGACTCCTGGCCCCCAGCGACGATACAGTCCGCGTCGCCGGCCTTGATCGCCTGGGAGGCGAGCATCACCGCCTTGAGACCCGAGCCGCACACTTTGTTGATGGTCAGGGCAGGTATGGCGGCGGGGAGGCCGGCATGGATCAGGGCCTGACGCGCCGGCGCCTGGCCCGAGCCACCCTGAATCACCTGCCCCATGATCACTTCCTCGACTGCCGCGGGGTCCACCTGCGAGCGCGATACCGCCTCGCGAATGGCCATGGCGCCGAGCTGTGGAGCGGTGAAGCCGGAGAGCCCGCCGAGGTAGCGGCCGATCGGCGTGCGGACCGCCGAAAGGATGACGGGTGTGGTAGTGTCGTTCACGAGATCCTCAGGTGACGAATGGTGAAGAAGATAGCCGAGGCTGGAGAGGGTGCAAAGGCGCGCCGCTGGAGATTGCCAGCCGACCATGCCAGTTTGGCTAATGGCTCTCCCAATGCAGACGCCGTTCTTCGTCTTCGGCTGCCCGCGGTCGGGCACGTCGTTGCTCACCAGAATGCTGGACCGGCACCCCAACCTCGCGATCCCGTACGAGTCGCACCTGTACAACCAGGTGTATCCCAGCGTGCGCGGCTACCGCGGGCTGGACCGTCCGGAGCGGCGCCGGCGGCTGGTCGCGCAGATCCTGCGGACCGAGCACCTGAAAAAATGGATTCCGCCGCCCTCGCTGACCGACACCCTCGCGGCCATCACCCGGAGCGACTTCCACGGCGTGGTGGAGGGGTTGATGAACGGGTGGACCTCGGGCGTCGGCAAATCGCGCTGGGGGGAGAAGACCCCCCAGCACACGCTCTACTGGCGCACCGTCCTCGAAGGGTTTCCCGCCAGCAAGATCGTTCATCTCACGCGGGACGGTCGCGACGTCGCGCTTTCCTATCGCGCGGCGCCCTTCGGGCCCAAGCACGTCTATCACCTGGCCCTGCGCTGGGTGCAGTATCTCAGGGCCGCGGAAGCGGCCCAGGCGGCCCTGGGGGAGCGCGCCTTCCTCCTGGTGCGCTATGAGAGTCTGCTGGAGAATCCGGAGGGGGAGCTGAAGCGGGTCTGCGCTTTCCTCGACGAAGAGTTCACCCCGGAGATGCTGGACTTCTATAGTGGAGCGGCCGCCTACCCCACCGACCAGCGCAACGAGGACAACCTGCGCCGGCCCCTGCTCACCGACAACACCGAGAAGTGGCGCACCGAGATGAGCGCCAGGGAGCTGCGGATCTTCGAGTCGATCGCCGGGGCGGAGCTGGAGCGCTACGGCTACACCCGGGCCGTGCCGAATGCCAGGATCTCGAGATGGGAGGCGCTCTCCTGCCGCTTCGTGGAACATCCGCCGCGCCGCGCGCTGGCCATGCTCCGCAACGTCCAGGGCCGCCGTCTCGCCCTGCAGACGCTCCGGCTCCGTCTGCATGCCCGACTGGGCCTCTAAGGAGACAGCGCTTTACTCCTCACCTCTGCCCCGATGCGCTCCAGAAACGCCTCCACCGACATGATCTCCTGCTTCTTCCCCGCCCCCCGCACCCGGAGCGCCAGGCAGCCGCTTTCCGCCTCACGCTGACCGATCACGGCCATGTAGGGCACCTTCTGCATCTCCCCCTCGCGGATCCGGTAGTTGAGCGTCTCGGTCCGGTCGTCGACGTGCACCCGGAGGCCCGCCGCTTTGAGCCGCCGGGCCAGGTCACGCGCGGCGCCGGCCTGCGCATCCGAGATGGGAATCACCCGCACCTGCTCCGGCGCGAGCCACACCGGGAACGCGCCGGCGAAGTGCTCGATCAGGTTGCCGGTGAACCGCTCCAGCGTGCCGTAGATGGCGCGGTGGATCATCACCGGCCGGTGTGGCCGGTTGTCGGGACCGGTGAACTCCAGCTCGAACCGCTCGGGCAGGTTGAAGTCGAGCTGAATGGTGGGCCCCTGCCACACCCGCCCGATGGCGTCGCGGAACTTGATGTCGATCTTCGGCCCGTAGAAGGCTCCTCCGCCTTCGTCGATGCGGTATTCGATGCCCTTCCGGTCGAGCGCCTGCTCGAGCGTGGCCTCGGCCCGATCCCAGATCTCGTCGCCCCCGAGGCGCTCCTCCGGCCTGGTGGACACCTCGAAGTCGAGCTCGAACCCGAAGGTGGTGCGCACCAACCGGTCCACCTGATCCAGGCAGAGAAAGATCTCGTCTTCGATCTGATCCATGGTGCAGAAGGTGTGCGCGTCGTCCATGCTGAGGCCGCGCACCCGCAACAGTCCGTGCAGGGTGCCGGACTTCTCGTTGCGGTACACGTTGGCCACTTCGCTCAGCCGGATCGGCAGGTCCCGGTAACTCCGCTGCTGGCTCTTGTAGATGAGCGCGTGCATCGGGCAGTTCATCGGCTTTACCCGGTAGCGCACGTCTTCCGCCTCCCCGGCCCCGGCACTCATCGCCGGGTACTGGTTGGCGGCGTAGAGCGGGAGATGCCCCGAGATCCGGAACAGCTCCTCCTTGGTGACGTTGGGGGTGTAGACCAGGTCGTATCCGCTGGCGACGTTGTCGTCTTCGACGGCGCGAGAGAGCAGCCACCGGATCATGGCCCCTCGGGGGTGCCAGAGGACCAGCCCTGGGCCCACCACGTCGGAGATGGAGTAGAGGTCGAGCTGGCGCCCGAGTATCCGGTGGTCGCGCTTGCGCGCCTCCTCCAACCGGTGGAGGTAGGCGTCGAGGTCTTCCTTCCGGAACCAGGCGGTGCCGTAGATCCGCTGCAGCATCTGCCGCTTCTCGTCGCCCCGCCAATAGGCGCCGGCGGCGTGCAGCAGCTTGAAATGCTTGAGCCGGCCGGTCCGAGGAATGTGGGGACCGCGGCAGAGATCGGTGAACGGACCGTCGGTGTAAACCGTGATCGTCTCGTCGTCGCCCAGCTCGCCGATCCGCTCGAGCTTGAGCGGGTCGTCGGCGAATCGGCGGTTGGCCGCCGCGCGGTCCACCACCTCGCGGACGAAGGGATAGTCCGCCCGCGCCACCTCCCCCATTCGGGCCTCGATCTGCTCGAGATCCTCGGGGAGGAAGGGGCGTGGCACATCGAAGTCGTAGTAGAACCCGTCCTCGATCGGGGGGCCGAAGCCGATGCCGGCGCCAGGGAAGAGCTCCCGCACCGCGGTTGCCAGCACGTGTGCCGCCGAGTGGCGCAGCACCTCCAGCGCCTCGGCGTCCCGGTCGGTGAGAATGGCGAGCGAGACGTCCCGCTCGATCGGCCGGTCGAGGTCCCACACGGCGCCGTCTACTTTAGCGGCCACCGCCGCGCGCAGCAGCCCCGCGCCGATGCCCTCCGCGACGGCGCGGGCGGTACTGCCGGCCGCGACCTCGCGCACGCTGCCGTCCGGGAGGGTGACCCGCACCTGGTCGGTCACTCGGCCTCCACCGATGGCGGCGCGGCGGGCCGGCTCGATGGCGCGAACCAGAAGTACAGCCCGATCCCCAGGAGCACGAGCGCGGCGACCGTGAGCCAGCGGCCCCCGTCGGGGCCGCGAGAATGGGAGGCGGGTGGTTGGTTCATTTCGGCGGCCCAGGCGAGCGAGGATTTTCCTGCGCGTATAGCGCGACGCGGTTAACTTAATCGCATCGAGAATTCTTCCGTAAGAGGACTTCGCGTGCGCCACGACGACGAGCTGAGCGGAGCAGAAGTGCTGGTGTGGACGGCGCTCGGCGCCGGCAGCGGCCTGCTCGCGGCCACCCTGTTGAGCGGCTGGGTGGGCGACGTAACTCCGAGCCGCGTCCGAAGGGTGGCGGTGCGGCTTCGCGGCAGCGGGCGCACCCGGCTCACCGCGTCCGCCTCGGTCCAGGCGGTGGAAGTCGCTCTCCGGGCCGATCCGCGGCTCGCGGGCCTCACTATCGAGGCCAGGGCGGTGACCCGTGGCGCGGTGGAGTTGCGCGGCTGGGTCCCCAGCCGGAGCGTCCGTACGACGGCCTGCCGCACCGCCCTGGCGGTGCCGGGCATCGAAAGCGTGATCAACAGCATTCTGGTGCGGGGGGAGGACGATCGCTCCTTGCCGGACCAGCCTCGGGCGGCCGATCAGAGCGCATGACCGCGCCGCTCGCTCCGCAATACGACCCATCCCAGATCGAAGCCCCGCTCTACGCCTGGTGGCGCGACCGCGGGCTGTTCGACCCCAACGCCGTTCAGCGAAGCCGGGGCGGCCCGGCGGGAGCGCCTTACGTCATCCAGATGCCGCCGCCCAACGTAACGGCGGAGCTCCACACCGGTCACGGTCTCAATAACACGGTGCAGGATGTTCTCATCCGGTTCGAGCGGATGCGCGGCCGCCGGGCGCTGTGGGTGCCGGGCACTGACCACGCCGGGATCGCGACCCAGAACGTGGTCGAGCGACTGCTCGCCAAGGAGGGGCTCACCCGCTTCGACCTCGGTCGCGAGGCGTTCATCGAGCGGGTGTGGGCTTACGTCCGGCAGACCGGGGCCCAGATTCTCGACCAGCTTCAAGCGATCGGCTGCTCGGCGGACTGGTCCCGGACCTACTTCACGCTGGATGACGATCTCTCCCGCGCGGTGCGCGAGGTGTTCGTCCGGCTGTACGAGAAGGGCCTGATCTACCGCGGCCACTACATCATCAACTGGTGTCCCCGCTGTCTCACCGCGCTCTCCAACGAGGAGGCGGAGAAGGAGGAAGTGGAGGGGCGGATCTGGCACATCCGCTATCCCCTGGCCGATGGTGAGGGCCATCTCACCATCGCCACAACCCGACCCGAGACCCTGCTCGGTGATACGGCGGTCGCGGTGCACCCAGGCGACGAGCGCTATCGGCACCTGGTGGGCCGAGCGCTGCGGCTCCCCCTGGCCGACCGCCTGATTCCGGTCGTGGAGGACGAGGCGGTGGATCCCGCCTTTGGATCCGGCGCCGTCAAGGTCACGCCGGCCCACGATCCCACCGACTTCGAGATCGGGCGGCGGCACCAGCTTCCCTCGGTGGACGTGATGACGCCGGAGGCGCGCATGAGCCTGGCGGTGCCCGAGCGCTTCCAGGGGCAGGACCGGTTCGAGGCTCGCCGCCAGGTCGTGGGCGAGCTGGAGTCGCTCGGTCTGCTGGAGAAGGTGGAGAGCCACCGTCACGCCGTGGGCCACTGTTACCGCTGCAACACGGTGATCGAGCCACGCCTCTCGGAGCAGTGGTTCGTGCGCATGGACCCGCTCGCCCGCCCCGCGCTGGAGCGCTACCGCGACGGGACGGTGCAATTCATCCCCGAGCGGCGGGGTGACGACTACGAGCGCTGGCTCGAAGGCATCCGTGACTGGTGTATCTCCCGGCAGCTCTGGTGGGGCCACCGGATCCCGGTGTGGTACTGTGCGGACGATCGCTGCGCCCGCGCCACCGTGAGTCGCACCGACGTGGCGGCCTGCCCCGACTGCGGCGGCGGTGTGCGTCAGGACGATGACGTGCTCGACACCTGGTTCTCGTCCTGGCTGGTTCCCTTCACCAGCCTGGGCTGGCCCGAGCCCACCAGCGACCTCGCCACCTACTACCCTGGCCACACGCTGGTCTCCTCGCCCGACATCATCTTCTTCTGGGTGTCGAGAATGATCATGTCGGGCCTGGAGTTCATGGGCCAGCCGCCGTACACCCGGATCTACCTCCACGGCGTCGTGCGCGACACCCAGCATCGCAAGATGTCGAAGTCGCTGGGGAACGGGATCGATCCGCTGGAGGTGGTGGAGCGCTACGGGGCCGACGCCCTCCGCTACTCGCTGGTCTCGGGCATGTCGGTCGGCACCGATGTCATCCTCGACCCGAACGATCTCGATTCGTCGTTCGCTCCGGGGCGCAACTTCGCCAACAAGTTGTGGAACGCCGGCCGGTTCATTCTGTCCAACCTGGCGGAGCCGCCGCGGCCTCTCGCCGGCGGCTCGCCGAACGTCGTTCGCCGCTCGGAGCTGACCTTGGCCGACCGCTGGATCATCGCCCGCTGCGAGGCCACTGTGCGGGAGGCCACGGAGGCCTACGAGCGATTCCGCCTCAACGAGGCGGCGGGGGCGGTCTACCGGTTCATCTGGAGCGATCTGGCCGACTGGTACATCGAGCAGATCAAGCCGAGGCTGTACGGTGACGCGCCCGGCGGAGACGTCGCCCGCGCGGTGGCGGCGCAGACCTTCGACGTGGCGCTCCGGCTGCTGCACCCGGTCATGCCCTTCGTCACCGAGGCGCTCTGGCGGCGATTCCCCGGCCGGCCGGAGGACGCGTCGATCTCGGTGGCGCCCTGGCCCGGGCCCGACCACCGGGCGGAGGACCCGGAGGCGCTGCGGGAGTTCGGCCTGGTGCAGGAGGTGGTCGGTGCCATTCGCGCTATCCGCGCCGAGTATGGCGTGCAGCCTGGCCAGCCGGTGCGGGCCGTGCTCACGCGACCCGACTCGGGCGACGGCGCGATTCGCCGCGAGCAGGTCACCGTGACCCGGCTTGCCAGGGTATCGGAGCTCTCCTTCGGCGACCCCCGCGAGCGCGTGGGCGGACACGCTGTCCTCTCCGATGGGACCGCGGTCTTCGTCCCGCTCGGCGATGCGATCGACGTCGGCCGGGAATGCGGGCGGCTCAGCGCGGAGGTGCAGCGCTTGAGCCAGTTGGTCGAGGCTCAGGACAAGAAGCTCGGCAACCAGCAGTTCGTCTCCCGGGCACCGGCCGACGTGGTCCACCGCGAGCGGGAGAAAGCCTCCACCTGGCGGGAGCAGCGGGAAGTGCTGGGCAGGAAGCTGGAATTGCTCGGCTGCGGACCGGCAGGCTCGTGAAGTGGCTCGGCGGCGGGCGCCGTTTCGCCGCCCTGACGGCGCTGGTCACCGCCTGCGCCCGCATCGAGCCTCCACCCGGCGGCCCTCCCGATGCCGCAGCGCCCCAACTGGTCCGGACCAACCCCGACTCGTTCCAGAGCATCCCCGATTTCAGCGGCGACGTGGAGTTCTTCTTCGACGAAGTCATCTCGGAAGGCTCCTCGCCGAGCCAGGGCGCGGGCACCGGCGACATCGAAAAGCTGGTGCTCTTGTCGCCTACCACCGAGGTGCCCGAAGTGCGCTGGCGGCGCGACCGGATCACCGTGCGGCCGGACGAGGGGTGGCAGCGCGACCGGATCTACCGGGTGGAGCTTCTCCCCGGGGTCACCGATCTCCGGAGGAACCGCTCGAACCGGGGGGCGCTGATCACCTTCAGCACCGGAGCTCCCCGCCCCGAGACCACCTTCGAAGGCGTGGTGGTGGATTGGAGGTCGGGCCGTCCCGCCCCGGCGGCGCTGGTGGTCGCGACCCAGCTTCCCGACAGTCTCCCTTATCGCGGCTTGGCCGACTCCTCTGGGCGCTTCAGCCTCGGACCGCTCCCCGCCGGGGAGTACATCGTGAGCGGAGTGCTGGACGAGAACCGCAATCACCTCGCGGACCCGCGCGAGGCGTTCGACAGCATGCGGGTCACCAGCAGACGGGACAGCGCGCTGGAGTTGTGGGCCTTCGTCCACGATACCACCCCGCCCCGCATCCGGACGGTCACGCCGACGGACAGCGTGTCGGCCGTGGTGGAGCTCACCCAGTCGCTCGATCCACGGCAGCGGCTGCAGCCGTCCGCGGTGCGGGTCTCCCTCCTGCCCGACTCGACACCGGTGCGGATAGCGTCGCTGCTTCCTCGGCCGTTGGACGACAGCCTCCATGCCAAGCGCTCCGCGAGAGTTGATTCCGCCGGAGCCGATACCAGCAAAGCCGACACCCTCACCCCACCAGGTCGACCTCCGGTGCCCGGCGCGCGTCCCGGCGCGCGCCCGCCGGAGCTGGGACGGGTGGCGGGCCGTCCGGCGCTCAGCGACCAGCTGGTGCTCCGGCCGGTCCAGCCCTGGCGGGTTGGCGGACGCTACACCGTGGAGATCCGCGGCGTGCGGAATGTGACCGGTGTCGCCGGCGACGTGGTCGGGACCCTGGTCGTGCCCGAGCGCCCCACGCGCGACTCGCTCCTCCCCGGCCCCGACTCGGTGCGGGCGGGTCCCGACACCGCCAGACCCCAGTGACCGACCGGCGTCGCGAGCTTCCCTCGGTCGACCGCCTGCTCCTCGAGCCGGAGATCCGTGAGCTGCTCCATACGGCCCCGCGGCTCGCGGTGGTGGATGCGGTGCGCGAGTCGATCGCCGCGGCGCGCACCAGGCGCGGCGGGCCTCCCGAGAATTGGGCCTCCGACGTCCGCGAGCGGCTCTCCGACCGCGCTCGAGCGAGTCTCCGCCCCGTGCTCAACGCGACCGGCGTGGTGCTGCATACCAATCTGGGCCGGGCGCCTCTCGCGCCCGTCGCGGTGGCCGCGATGGCTGCGGTGGCGGCGGGGTACAGCAACCTCGAGCTCGACCTCGACACCGGGACCCGGGGCAGCCGGAGCGACCACTGCCGCCAACCGCTGCGCGGCGTAACCGGGGCGGAGGACGCCCTGGCGGTCAACAACGCCGCCGGAGCGCTGCTCCTGGCGTTGAGCGCGCTCGCCTCCGGACGGGACGTCCTCATCTCTCGCGGCGAGCTGATCGAGATCGGCGGATCGTTTCGCATTCCCGACATCCTGCTGCGCAGTGGCGCCGCGCTTCGGGAGATCGGCACCACCAACCGCACCCACCTGGACGACTACCGCCGGGCACTCGACGTCGGCGTGGCCGCCGTTCTCACGGTCCATCGCTCCAACTTCGAGCAGCGAGGCTTCGTCGCCACGCCGGACTCGGCCGAGCTCGCCGCCCTCTGCCGCGAGGCGGAGGTGCCCTATGTGGTGGACGTGGGAAGCGGGCTGCTCACCGACCTGTCGGCCTGGGGGCTGCGGGGCGAGCCACTGGTGTCCGGCGCGCTGGCTGCCGGGGCCGACCTCGTTCTCTTCAGCGGGGACAAGCTGCTGGGCGGGCCGCAGGCGGGATGCATCGTCGGGCGCCGGGCAATGGTGGCCCGCTGCCGCGAGCACCCGGTGGCCCGCGCGGTTCGGGCCGACAAAATGACCCTCGCCGGCCTGGAGGCGACGCTCGCCCTCTACCGCGATCCCGCGGAGGCGGTTCGGGAAATCCCGGTGCTTCGCATGCTCACGCTGACTTCGGCGGATCTCGCGGGACGCGCTGGCCGGTTGGCGGTCCTGTGTCCGGCAGCCCTCCAGCCGTCGCTCCAGCCCGGCGAGTCCGCCGCCGGCGGCGGCTCGTTTCCCGAGGCGCATCTGCCCACGACGCTGGTGACGCTCGACGCTGGCGGGCTCGGCCCCGACGGCCTCGCGCTGCGGCTCCGGTTGGGAGATCCCGCGGTCGTCGCCAGAGTGGGGAACGGCCGCGTGCTGCTGGATCCCCGCACCCTGCCCGAGGAGAGCTTTGCCGCGGTCGCCGCGGCGCTGGTCGAGGCGCTCCGCGAGTGAGCGGGCGGAGCGCGGTCTTCCTCGACCGCGACGGCACCATCATCGAGGACGCCCACTACATCAGCGATCCGGCGGCGGTGCGGCTCCTCCCGGGGGCCGCCGAGTCCATCGCCAGTCTGAGCCACGCCGGCTTGCCCGTGATCGTGGTGACCAATCAGTCGGGGATCGCCCGAGGGCTGTTCGATGAGGCGGCGTACGCCTCGACCGCGCGACGGCTGGACGACCTCCTCGCCGGCGCCGGGGCCCGGCTGGCGGGACACTATCATTGCCCCCATCACCCCGACTTCACCGGCCCCTGCGAGTGCCGGAAGCCGGGTCCCCTGCTCTACCGCCGTGCAGCGGCCGATCACGGGCTCCATCTCGCACGCAGTTGGTGGGTGGGCGATCGTCTCCGCGACGTCCTCCCAGCCGAGCGCTTCAACGGGCGGGGCCTGCTGATCGGACAGGCTGCACCGCACGAGCTCACGTCCGCCGCGGGCCGCTTCCCCGTCGTGCAGGACCTCGCGACCGCCGTCGGCATCATCCTGCAGTGACCGACTTTGCGCCCTGAGCGGGGCCGACGCGGCAGAGCCTGGGCCGCTGCCCTGCCGCCCCGGCCCCGATTAGCTTCCCCCGCCATGCCTATGCGTGTCGCCGTGGCCGTCTCGGGACGCGGCAGTAATCTCGAGGCGCTGCTGCGCGCGCTGGGGCCGGACGCCCCGGCGCGTGTGGTGCTGGTGGTGAGCGACCGGGCCGATGCGCCAGCGCTGTCGCGCGCCGGCACGGCAAGAATTCCAGCCGTCACGCTGGGGGATCCGGGCGACGCCGATGAATGGCTCGCGGTACTGGAGCGCCAGGCGGTGGATCTCGTGGTCCTCGCGGGCTACCTCAAGCTGGTGCCCTCCGGGGTGATCGAACGTTTCCGAGGCCGGATCATCAACATCCATCCCGGGCTGCTGCCGGCGTACGGTGGCAAGGGGATGTACGGCCGCAGAGTGCACCAGGCCGTGCTCGCCAGCGGAGCGCGGGAGAGTGGCGCGACGGTTCATCTGGTGGATGAGGTGTACGACCGCGGCACCATCCTCGGCCAGGCCAGGGTACCGGTCCTTCCCGGCGACGATCCCGACCGGCTGGCCGCGCGGGTGCTCGAGGCCGAGCATCGTCTCTTGCCCGCCGCCGTGCTCGCCGCCGCCGCCGCGGGGCGCCCAGTACCGGTCGACCAACCCGTGGAGTCTCATCAGTGAAAGTTGTGTCATGCCCCGCGCGCTGATCTCGGTCAGCGACAAGCGCGGGATCGTCGCCTTCGTCCAAGGTCTGGTTCAGCTCGGCTGGGAGATCGCCTCCACCGGCGGCACCGCGGCGACACTCCGCGCCGCCGGGGTGGACGTCATCCCGGTGGACGAGGTGACCGGCTTCGCCGAGCTGCTCGACGGCCGGGTCAAGACGCTGCACCCGGCCATTCACGGTGCGCTGCTCGCTCGGAGGGACCTGCCCGATCATCTCACCGCCATCGGTGAGCGCGGAATCGTCCCCATCGACCTGGTGGCGGTCAATCTCTACCCCTTCCAGATGACCATCTCGCGGCCCGGGGTGCCCTTCGAGGACGCGGTGGAGAACATCGACGTCGGCGGACCCGCCATGCTCCGTTCGGCCGCGAAGAATCATGCCTTCGTCCTGCCGGTGGTGGATCCGACCGACTACCCCAAGGTGCTCGACCTGCTGCGGCGGGGAGCGGTAGATGAAGGGGTCCGGCGGGGGTTCGCCGCCAAGGTGTTCGCCCACACCGGCGATTACGACGCCGCGATCGCGGGCTATCTCACGCCCAAGGAGGAGGGACTTCCCCAGCGGCTCGGCCTCGCCATCGAGCGCCTGCAGATGCTGCGCTACGGCGAGAACCCCTCGCAGCGCGCCGCGCTCTACGTGACCGAGGAGCCCCGGGGCATGCGGGACCTCGCCCAGCGACAGGGGAAGGAGCTCTCCTTCAACAACCTGCTGGATCTCGACGCGGCCATGTGGGCGGTGGCGAGCTGGGCCAACCGGCCGGCCTGCTGCATCATCAAGCACACCACGCCCTGCGGCATCGCGGTGGCGGCGACCGCGGCCGAGGCGTTCCGGAAGGCGCGGGCCACCGACCCGGTCTCGGCGTTCGGCTCGGTGATCGCATTCAACACGGTGGTGGACCGGGCCACCGCTCAGGCGATGAGCGACCTCTTCGTCGAAGTGGTGGTCGCGCCTTCGTTCCACGACGAGGCGATGGCCGTGTTCGCCGCAAAGAAGCAGCTTCGCGTGGTCGAGCTGCCGGTGAGCCGCGGCGCGGGCGCGCTGGACTTCAAGCGGGTGCGGGGAGGCTTTCTAGTCCAGGACCAGTTCGAGTTCGACGGCTCGGACCAGGACTGGACCGTCGCCACGGATCGCCAGCCGTCGGAGCGGGAGTGGAACGATCTCCGCTTCGCCTGGGCCGCCGTGGCCGCCGTCAAGTCGAATGCGATCCTGCTCGCCCGCGACGAAGTGGCCATCGGCATCGGCGCCGGCCAGACCAGCCGGGTGGACAGCACCTTCCTCGCGGTGCACAAGGCCCGCGCCCTGGGGCACGACCCGGCCGGCACCGTGCTGGCCTCCGACGCCTTCTTTCCCTTCGCGGACGGGCTGGAGCATGCCGCCTCCGCCGGCGTGAGCGCGGTGATTCAGCCCGGCGGCTCGGTGCGCGACGCCGAGGTGATCGAGGCGGCCAACCGCCACGGCATGGCCATGGTAATGACCGGCCGCCGCCAGTTCCGCCACTGACCCTGGACGACATGAACGCCACTTCTCAGGAACGACCGCCCTACCTCTGGGCGCTGGTCACCTTCGTTCTCGTGCTCCTCATCTACCTGCTCACGCTGGCGCCGACCACGGCGTTCTGGGATGCATCGGAGTACATCGCCGCGGCGCGGGTGGCCGGCATCCCGCATCCGCCGGGGAATCCGCTCTTCGTCGTTCTGGCCCACGTCTTCGGCCTGCTCCCCCTGGCCGAGTCCTACGCCGTGCGGATCAACCTGTTCGCCGCGGTGACCAGCGCCGGCGCGGCGGCGTTCTGGTTCCTGGTGGCGGAGCGGTGGCTCCGCGGCATCGTGCCGCACCCCTGGGCTCGGCGTGGCGCCGCCCTGGCCGGTGCCCTGGTCGGTGCCACGTCGTGGACGGTGTGGAACCAGTCGGTGGTGAACGAGAAGGTGTACACCGTGTCGCTGCTCTCCATCGCGCTGGTGATGTGGCTCGTGGTGCGCTGGGGCGACGACGAGCCCGGCCCCCACCGCGACCGCTGGCTGGTGCTCATCGCCTACGTACTGGCCCTCACGGCGACCAACCATCTCATGGGGTTCCTGGCCGTGCCCGCGCTCGGGATCTACGTGCTCTGGACCGACTGGCGGGTGGCGGTGCAGCCCTGGGCCATGGTGACGTTCTATGCCCTGGTGCTGGCTGTCACCGGCAAATGGCTCGACATGTTCGTCGGCGACGGCGCCACCGGCCCGGCGCTGATCG
>JACCRH010000001.1 GCA_013813675.1 Gemmatimonadales bacterium | reverse complement strand
TGCCATGGCCCACAGCCTTGGTGGTGAAGAACGGCTCGAAAATGCGCGCCTGAGTCATGGCGTCCATTCCGCAGCCGGTGTCGGACACCGTCAGGGCGACGTGGGCGCCTGGCTGTGCCTTCAGGTGGGATCGGGGATAGTGGGCGTCGAGCATCACGTTGGCCGTCTCGATCAGCAGCCTGCCACCCCCGGGCATCGCGTCCCGCGCGTTCACCACCAGGTTGAGGATCACCTGCTCGAGCTGGCTCCGGTCGGCACGCACCCGGTAGAGATTGGCGGAGAGCCGGGTTTGCAGTGTAATGCTTTCCTCGACCATCCGGCGCAACATCGGCTCGAGGTCGCTCACGATGCCGCTGAGGTCGACGACTCGCGGCTCGAGCACCTGTTGGCGACTGAAGGCCAGGAGCTGTCGCGTCAGCCTTGCGGCCCGCTCCGCGGTATTGCGGATCTCAGCGGCATCGGCACGCCGCTCATCCCTGCTGTCGAGATCGGCAAGCAGGAACTCGGCGGAGGTCTGAATGACGGTCAGCATGTTGTTGAAATCGTGGGCGACTCCGCCGGCGAGCCGGCCCACCGCTTCCATCTTCTGTGCCTGGCGGAGCTGGGATTCCAGCGACTTGCGGCTGCTGACGTCCAGGTAGACGGCCACCAGGCCGGAGGTGGCTCCCGTGGGGTCGTGGAGAGGCGCGGTCGAGATGCTCACCTCGACTTCATGGCCATCCTTGCGGGTTCGCCGGGTCTCGTGGTTGGTGAACGGGTTACCGGTGAGGACTCGGGTGCGAAGGGACCGGTACTCTTCCAGGAGGTCCGGGGGAACATTGGGAAGCGGGCGGCCGATGACCTCATCGGCCGTCCATCCGAAGAGCTGCTCAGCTGCACGGTTCCAGCTTCGGACTTGACCAGCCCGGGTGAGGCTGCAGATGGCCAGGGGTGACGCGTCGAAGAGTGCCCGCAACTCGTCGTTCACCCGCCCCAGTTTCTCGGTCCGCTCCGCCACCCCGGCCTCGAGACGACCGTTCAACTCTCGCAGGCTCCGTTCCGCCCGGCTGCGGGCCAGGTCGGAGCGATTGAGCTCCGCGGCGCAGCGCCAGACCAGGGCCGCCAGGATCACGGTCGTCGCGCTCACCATGAACGAGATGCCCCCGGCGGCATCGTAGAGACCGAGCTTCTCCCCTTCCAGGCGGAGCCAGCCCAGCACCAGCGGAACGATGAATGCCGCGGGAAGGAGGCGCCGGGCAAGCAATGCTCCCGCTCCCGGGCCGAGCAGAAAGGCGGGCAACCCGTGCCCCGGGCGGGCGCAGAGCACGCCGGCGGACAGGATAAGAAAGCCAACCGCCGTGTTCACCGCCATCGGAATGAACGTGCCGACTCCGTAGAGCGCGCTCGATCCGTAGACGTAACCCGCTACGGCAAAGAAACCGAAGCCACCCGCCAGGAGCGCCAAACCCTGAGCCGGACGCCATCCGCCCGGAGCGCGGTAGTCCAGGAGCAGGAGAGCGGCTGCCAGGAGCAGGAAGCTCACCGCCGTGTTCGGGGCCATGCGATTGGGCTGGCCACCGTGGCTCGCGAGCTGGTCGGCGAACAGGAGGCGGTCGAGCCCGAGGTCCCACGGGGTGACGATGCGAACGAGGCAGAGGAGCGCCAGGAGGGCGACGGCGACCGCGCCGAGCCGAGCCACGCGCAGCGAGCGAGGCGACGGAGGTCCCGTCAGCAGGTACAGGGAGAGGCTGGAGAGGATGAACCCGACCGCCGTAGCCGGATTCATGGCGACCCGGCCCGCGATGCCGCTCCGGAGCCCCGGATGGTCGAGCCACCACCCGGCCAGCACCGACGCGGCCAGCGCGACGACCGCCGCGCAGGCAAGACGGGAGAGGGCCCGGGTGCGAGCCCCCGGCTGTCCTGTCGTTCTGGGAAGGGTTGCCTCAGTCATTCACACCCCGGTGACTCGGCTGAGAGGAAGCGGCGAATCCAGATGGCACAATCCAGGCCAGCAGCTAAGCTGTTGTCTGATTTCGCTTAGGTGTCGTAGGAGCCGCCGGCGGATCTTCGATGTGCCCGAGCCGCGGCAAAATTCTCAGGACCGCGGTTCGGAGCAAGGCGTTGCTGCTGAAGTGAGGTGTCACGGGTCGCAATGCGACACGACCGGCTACCTACACCGCCGTACGCGGAATTCGGAGACGCCCGCCCGCCTCGCCGGGCGCGAGCGCATTGGCAGCCGTGAGGTCGGCCAAGGCGGCCGCGTACGGCTCCCACCGGACCGAGGCGGTGAATCGCTGGGCCTGGTCGAGCATCAGGAGGAACGGCGACGGATTGTCTTGGCGCGAGAGCGCCCTGAGTCCGCCCAGATAGTCCTCACGGTACACGGTGGGAATGATGATGCGGCGCTCGCCGGCCTCGACGAGCTCGGCGTTCATGAAGGCACGCGCCAGGCGGCCGTTGCCGTCGTTGAACGGGTGGGTCTCGGTGATGAGAAACATCATCATCGCCGCTCGCTGGAACGCGGTCCGGAGCCTGCGAAGACTTTCCCATCCTCTCTCCAGGGTGCCCGGGACCAGCTCCGATTCAACGAAACGGGTCCCGCCGGCCTGATTCGGCCTGGTCTTCCACTGGCCGGGGCCGACCTCGGGCCGACCGCCCATGAGCGTCTGGTGCGCCTCCTTGAGCCGGTCGAGGAAATCGCTCGCCGTCCGGTCGGCCGAGGCTGTGCGGTCGAGCCAGGTGGTGTCGCCCACCAGCCGGTAAGTGCCGAGCACGTCGTGCGCGTCGGCTGGACGCTGCTCCGGGATCACTCCCTCGAAGACGATCGCATGCGCCTCGTCGACTCCAAATTCGGTGCCTTCGATGTAGTTCGAGAAGTAGGCATCGAAGAATGCGAGGTTCTCGAAGGCGGGGCCGGCGACGATGGGATCCGGCCGGAGCGGGGGCGTCACGGTCTGGAGGGATCGGGCGAGCAGCTCGAACCGTTCCACCCGCTCGGGATCGAACGGGAGGCCTCCGGCCCGCGCACGCGCCGCGGCGCCGACGAGCACGTTGGCCGGGCGGGAGCGCAGCAGCGCGCCGATGAGCGCATCGAGCTGCGTCAGGGCGCGCGCCGCGCCGAGTGCGGGTGCGAGGACCCGGGCCTGGTCTCGGACCACATTCAATGCGGTCTCGCCCCGGCTCCGGAGGATCGTCTCGAGGCGCTGCTCCACCGCCTCCCGGCCCACGGTGCGGCACGCGCCCCCGCGCTCCCGAGCGATCCCCAGATTCTCGAGCAACAGTCGAGGCTCGGACGCGATAGTGAGGCCGTTCACGAACGGCTGGTCGCCGGCGAGCGGTCCCGGCCCCTTCTCCATCCGGAGGCGGAGACCGGGAACATCCAGACGCTTCCCCACCGGGCCGGTCATAAAGACCGTCCCGTCCTGGGCTGGCCGGCCGTCGAACGCCGTCCGGTGGGTGACCACTGCGTTCGGCGCGTAGTGGGCGATGACCGCCCAGCGGTGCCGCTCGACGGCGCGCTCAGGGGGATCCTTCAGGTTCGAGGTGTAGAGGGCCGGGCCGATCTTCGCGAGGTCTCCCCGGGCCACCGCCCGGCTGATTCGGGAACTGGCGGAGCCCCCTCCGAATACGATTTCCGGCCAGCCAGCGCGAGATTTGGCCACGAGAGATTGCTCCGGTAAGGCCACGGAGCAAGAAAATACAACGAGATATCGCGATAATGCAAGAAATGACTACTTAAGCGCCCCGCCCGGTCGCTCGGCCCGCGAGCCGGGCCTTGCGGGTGCCTTCGAACCGCATAGGCGACGAGGAAACGTCATCTATTGAGATGGCTCGGGGAGGGCACTCGGTTTCTAAGCCCGGTGCCCAGCTATTTGTCATGCGCATCGAGTTGGCGCAAGATCGGCAAGCCCCGGAGGCGCGCCAAAATTTCATCCCGATGGAAGTCCATTTCGTATGCATAGCCTTCGCGTTGCGCCGAGGCTAGAAGTTCAGTGGCCCGTTCAAGGTCTCCCAGTGCGGCTGCAATCCTCCCCGCCTGGAACCGAGGTTCCCCGAGTGTGAAAGACCGCCTGTCGGCGGCGAGTTTGTGAAGGAGCTCCTCGGCGCGCATTTGATTACCAAGCTGTGACGCCAACACCCCGACAAAGCCTACGTAATCCAGCCGGGTCGAATCGGCCGCGGCCAGGGCCTCGCCCAGGTCGAAGGCCTCCCTTAACCGGCCGAGGCGGGCCGCAGCGCGCGCGCGACCCCAACGCCCTTCGTGTGTATCCGTAATTTCATCGCCGGTTGCGAACGCTTTATACGCTCGAGTGAACCAGGGTTGCGAATCGCTGGAGTCTTCGTGGGCGAACAATTCACTGCCCACCTCGTAGGCCAGCGTCCCAATCTCTGTAGAATTCGCATTGATCTTGCCCGCCGCTGCCGACCACAGATGCTCAAGCTCGGTCGATTCGTGTTTAGCGGCCAGGGCTCGTGCCTCCGGAAGGTAGGCGGTGATTCGATCCGGAAACCGCCGCCGTGCCTCGCGAGCGGCTTCCAACTCCAGCCGGTGCTTCCCCTGCACGTGAAGCGCACTAGAGAGCAAGTCCCAATAGGGAAACCAGCCTCTCATCGGCCCGACGTCGGGTGACAGGCGCCGAAGGGCGCTTTCCGCTGGGAACGGCTCTCGCGCCTCGAACGCCACCGCTGCGAAGTTATAGGTGGCCTTTGAGGTCGGGGCCAGTTCAGCGGCATGGCGAATTGCTGCTAAGGCTTCGGAGGCGTTGCCGGCTAGCTCTGCCTTTTGATAGTCGAGCCAGTACCGGTCGTACTTACTCAACCGATCGCGTTGGCTCGCGACGATGCGCAGCACTGAGTCCGCCACCGCGTAGTTGCGACTGTTCATGTAGCAGAAGGAGGCGTAAAGGAGCGGGAGCACGAAGGTCGTATCAGCCGCACGGGCCCCTTCGAAGGCGGCCAGGGCGGGCCCGTAATCCTCTCGGACATAGGCATCCATGCCCTCGCTGAAGGCTTGATAGGCAGCATAGGTGGGGGGCCGTTCGGCCTGAATTACGCGGTCATCCAGGCTCAGCGCGAGCAGACCCATCAGGCGAGCCCGGAGCTGCTGGAGGGCTTGCGCTGGCTGTTTTTCGTCAGTCCATATTGGCTCCACGGCACCGACCAGTCGACCAGCCTTAGCATTGGCGAGCTGAGCTTGAACCAGCAGACTGTCCTGGTCCCGGTAAATCGCCCCGGTTACGACCAAGCTCGCGCCCGTCTCCCGGGCTAATGCTCGTACCGGGTCCTCGGTGCCAGCCTCCTCTCGCAGGAAGCGCGCGGCAGTCAGCGCCGTAAGCGTTGGCACGACATCGACGGTGCCCGTCCGCTGCAAGCCCTCAGTAACCCAGTCGGCGGCCATGAAGCCGAGCGGATCGTAGCTCGGATCTCCGCTTCGGTTCTCGAAGATTCCGACGACCACCCGGGGGCGGACTGCCGAGTGAACTTGCGTGGGTGCGGAATGGGTGGCGACCACCGCGATGGCCGCGCCGATGAGCCCCACCCCGGCGAGCCAGAGCAATAGACGTCCAGATTTCGGCTTGGCGGCAACCCGAAGACTGCGTGAGAACTCCTCGGCGCTCGCAAACCGGTCGGCAGGGATGACTGCGAGCGCACGCGCAAGTGCGTGGTCGACCGCCTGAGGTATCGTCGGTCGAATGACGCGGACGCCGGGATACCGGCCGGAGAGCTTCTTCGCGGTAATGGCCTGCGGGGTCCGGCCCCCAAAGGGCGGCTCACCCGTCAGCATCTCGTATACGACGCACCCTAGGGAGTAGACGTCGGTGCGGCCGTCAAGCTTGCCCCCACCGGCCTGCTCGGGACTCATGTACATCGGCGTTCCGAGCACCAGCTGTTCGCTCGTGATGTTCTCTCCGGCTGCAAGATCGATCGCTCTGGCTATGCCGAAATCCGCGATCAGCACGTGCCCCGATTGAATGAGGAGGTTCTCAGGCTTGATGTCCCGATGGACGATCCCCTGCGCGTGTGCAAACGCTAGACCGTCGGCGATCTCCGCCGCCCACTCAAGCACCTGGGCAACCGGCAACATGGTTTCCCTCTTCAAGCGGCCCCGAAGGTTCTCTCCCTCGACATAGGGCATTACGTAGAAGAGTTGTCCCGCAATCTCTCCCGAATCGTAAAGAGGAACGATATTGGGATGGGTCAGCCTTGCCGCAATCCGGATCTCGCGCACAAACCGCTGCGTGCCGACCGCTCGGCCGTATTCCGGATCGAGGACCTTGATCGCGACCCGGCGGTCATGTTTCAGGTCCTGGGCCAGGTACACGCGCCCCATCCCACCAGCCCCGATGGTGCTCTGGATGATGTAGCGGTCCCCTAGATAGGGAGGGGAGTCTGATGCGGGCAGTTGGCTCAACCTTTGGAGGCAGAAGAGGAAGATATCTGCTGGGCTAGGCAGGGCTAGCCAGGGGCTTGCGTGGTCGGGTACTGTGCGGTAACTCAGCACACTCGGATCATAGTACTTCGGCAACCCACCAACCCCAGATGGTCGTGACGACCAAGGGTGACACCATGGCTCGCAATCCTACCAAACAGGCCCCCGCTGGACCTCGTGCTCAAAAGGCCCACA
>JACCRH010000364.1 GCA_013813675.1 Gemmatimonadales bacterium | reverse complement strand
CGTCACTGCGCTGCGCCGCGATGTCCTGGTAGAGCGTGCCACCCAGCGCCACGTTCACGATCTGCAGGCCGCGGCAGAGCCCGAAGAGCGGCTTTGCCTCCGCGATGGCCCAGCGGGCGAAGCGGAGCTCCACCCGGTCGCGTGCCGGATCCAGCCGGCCACAGGTCGGCAGCGGTGCCTCGCCGTAGGTCGCGGGATCCAGGTCCACGCCGCCGGGGATGAGCAGGGCGTCCATCCGGTCGTAGAGCGCGCGGAGCGTGTCCTCGTCGTCCAGCAGCGGGATCATCACCGGCAGCCCCCCCGCGGCGGCGACCGCGCGGGAGTAGCGCTGATTCATGACCCACGACTCGGGGAGATCCTTGGGGATCCCGTCGATGGAGTGGAGGGTCTGAGTCGGTATGCCGACCATCGGTCTGCGGCGCATCTAATCCTCGGTGTTCGTCGTCCTGTCTATTCCGAGCCAGCATGCCATCCCGAGCGCAGCATGTCATCCCGAGCGCAGCATGTCATCCCGAGCGCAGCATGTCATCCCGAGCGCAGCGAGGGACTTGCCGGCGTAGCTCCTGCCCTGCCTCGGCAAGATCCCGCGCTACGCTCGGGATGACAACAGCTACGCCTTCCCCGCCTCCCGAGCCAACACCGGCGCCCCCTCGGGGGTTCCCGGCACGACCCCTTCCTCGGTCTCCGTGATCAACTGGTCGACCACCGCGGTCAGTTCACCGGTCCGGCGGTAGGTGGCCAACTGGCGGTCGGCGCTCGAGCCCTCGGCCAGGATCTTGTAGGCGTACTCCACCTCGGCCCGGCTCCCCAGCTCGTCCACCACGTCGCCGATGAACCACTCGATCAGCTCGCGGATCAGGTCCGCCGCCGGCAGCTCCCGCTGCTTCCCGAAGTCGATGAGCTTGCCCGCCAGGCCGAACCGCACCGCCCGCCACTTATTCTCCTCGATGAGCTCGGAGGAGTAGGTCCGGAAGGTGATGTTCTCACGCCGCATCTTCCACAGCTTGGCCACGATAGCCTGCAATATCGCGGCCACCGCCACCGCCTCTTCGACCCGGGTGCAGACGTCGCAGATCCGAAATTCCAGGGTGGGATAGTTCCAGTTCGGCCGCACGTCCCACCAGATCTTGGAGCCGTTCGGGATGCAGCCCGTGCTGGTCAGAGTCTCGAGGTAGTGAGCGTACTCCGCCCAGTTGGGGACCACGCGGGGCACCCCGGTCCGGGGGAACCCCCGAAAGACGATGCTGCGGTACGATTTGAGCCCGGTATTGCGTCCGTTCCAGAAGGGCGAGCTGGTGGAGAGGCAGAGGATGTGCGGCAGGAAATAGCGGGAGACGTTGAGGGCGTCGATCAGGAAGTCCTGGTCCTCGATCCCGATGTGCACGTGGGTTCCGAAGATCAGCAGCCGCTGCGCCAGATCCTGCATGTCCTCCTTCACGCCGAGATAGCGCTCCAGCGGGGTGATCTCCTGCTTCATCCAGGAGGAGAACGGGTGGGTGCCCGCGGCGGCGATCTTGAGCCCGTTTCGGGCCGCCAGCTCGATCACCGCGCCCCGCAGGTTCACCAGTTCGGTCCGCACCTCGGCGGGGGTGCGGCACACCTTGGTGCCGACCTCGACGATGGACTGGTGGAGCTCGGGTTTGACCTGCTCCAGGAAGCGGTGATCCGCCTCCAGGATCTGGGTGATGTACGATGTCAGCTCGCGGGTCTTCGGATCGATGATCTGGTACTCTTCCTCGACCCCGAGGGTGAGCGAAGGCGGCTGCATCCCGTGCTCCTTTCAGGTCGAATCAGCGCTGCTCGACTACGAAGGTCGGGATGGTCGAGCCCCCGCCGGCCGTGACGTTGAGCAGGGCGGCTGTGGAGAGCCGCGTCAGGCATCCTTCCGCATAGTCCCCGTGACTGACGAACGGGGCGGTATCCATCATCCGGTCCGCGAACACCGCGTGGCCGTCCACCAGGCTGGGGTACGGCTCGGACGGGATAGGGACCCGCTCCTGGACGATGTACGGGCTGGCGAGCGCGTTGGCCACCGCGCGCTCCCACTCGGCGGTGTCGGCCTCCCAGCCGAGGACGATGCCGGCGCCGCCGTAGTCGTCGTTCGGCTTGAGGACCAGACGCTCGCGGGCGGCGAGGACGAAGGGGACCAGATCCACCCCCGTGCCACCGTGCTCGGTGTGCCGCTCCTCCATCACCCGGGTCCAGGGAATATGGGCCGCGATGGATTCGCGCTCTTCCGCCCCGAAGAGCGGCTGGTTGCGCTCGTCGGAGAGGACGGCCAAGCTCGCCTTCTTGTGGAGGATCTTACTCCGCGGCGGATTCACCATGCATACGGCCCCCGCGGCGACGGCCTGCAGGAGCGGCGTCTCGAACCCGCAGCGCTCGACCAGCTCGGCCAGGAGCACCCGCTTGTAGACCAGATCCACCGGGCCGCCCTCGGCGAAGAGCCGGCCCCCGCGGAACTCCAGCTCCCGCGGGTCGGCGATGACGGCTTCGATCCCCACGGCGCCGAAGTACTCCTGGAACAGCACGAATTCGCTGCGGGTCGGCACCTCCGGCCAATCCACGATCGCTACCCGGGGGATGTGCCGGCGGCCGGCCCATTCCTCGTAGGCGTCGAGCAGGACGTGGAGCACCCCGTGCCGCGCGAACAGCGGCAGCGCCTCGTACCGGCGGCCGAAGGCGCGCATGATCGGGAGGTCGGCGAAGGAGGCGACCAGCGCGTCGTTGTACCCGGCGCCGGCCGGAGTCTCCGCGTTGTACTCGGTGACCGCCATGGTCCCCGCCCCGTCCATCACGAAGGCATCCACCCGCGACGTGGGGCTCGGCTCCCGGAAGCCCGGGTCATGCCGAATCAGCCGCTCCTCCCATTCCGCGAGGCGGAACTGGCCGCGAAAGGTCTGGTCGGCCAGGGCCCGCTCGTAGGCTTTCCCGAAGGCCCTCATGAGGACCCGCACCCGCTGCTGGAGCAGGCGGTAGTGCGGCAGGCTCATGAACCGCGGCCGCAGCACCGTGGCGACCGGGCGGTCGCCGAAGACCAGGCCGCGCCGGC
>JACCRH010000471.1 GCA_013813675.1 Gemmatimonadales bacterium | reverse complement strand
ACGACCCGCGCGCGGTGGATGAACGGCTCCTCGCGCTCGCCGGCGGGCGCCAGCGCAAGGCCGCGCTTGCCCTGGCCGATTCGCTGCTGGCGACGCGCGACTCCACCGCGCGCTGGGACACTGTCGTCGTGGCCGTGGGCCGGGAGGATCCCCTCACCGCCTCCGCCATGGTGGACCGGCTGGAGCGCCGGCCCGGTACCCCGCCGGCCATGCGTGCCCGACTCCTCCTCGACGACGCGGCCCGTCTCGCCCCGGTGGACACGGCCCGGGCGGAAGCCCGGCTGCGCCGGGCGGCCGAAGTCGGTGCGGGTGGGGATTCCGGGGAGCGCGCGACCCTGCGGCTCACCCGGCTGGCACTCACCCGTGCGACCTCGGTGGCCGATCTCCCGGTGATCGCCAAGGACCTGGAGAAGCAGGCCGCCCGCAAGGGCACCCCCGCGACCGCCGAGGCCGGCCAGCTCCGCGAGTCCGTCGCCGGTATTCTGGCCGCCAGCGACTCCGCCTCGGCCGGCGCCGCCCGGTCCGATCTCCGTCTGTTCCTCGCCGCCGAGACCGCGCGGGACTCTCTCGCGGCCCCAGCGCTCGCCGCTTCGCTCTTCCGGACCATCGTCGAGGCCATGCCGGACTCACCGTATGCGCCCAAGGCGATTCTGGCGGGCCAGGCCCTCGATGCGGTCTGGGGAGCGTCGGCGGTTCCGCTGCTGGAGGCGCGCTACGCGGGAAGCCCCTACGTCGCCTTCCTCCAGGGCGCCGAACCGTACGGCTACCGCGAGCTGGAAGACTCGCTGCAGCGTTTCGCCCTCGGCCTCGACGCGGGGGCGCGCCCGAGGCCGCGGCGCGCCGGCGTCCGCTTCGATTCGCTTCGCACCCGCCCCGGTGCCGCACCGGCGCCGCGGCGCGGACTCGAGCCGTGAGGCCCGAGGGGTCCAGTCTCTCCCGCACCGTCTTCGGCCGTCGCTTTCAGAATCCAGTGCTCCTTGCCGCCGGTACCGCCGGCTTCGGCCGCGAGCTGGACGGCGTCATCGATCTCGACCGGCTCGGCGGACTGGTGACCAAGGCCGTGTCGCAGGAGCCCCGAGCCGGGAACCCGCCTCCTCGAGTGGCCGAGTTTCGCGGCGGCATGCTCAACTCGGTGGGACTGGCCAATCCCGGGCTCGCCGCCGTCGGAGCCGACCATCTTCCCTGGCTGGCGAATCGTCTTCGTCAGGCGCAGGTCCTGGTCAACGTGGTCGGGTTCACCGTCGAAGAGTATGCCGAGGTCGTATCCGGTCTCACCGGGATCCCCGGCATCGCGGGCTTCGAGCTCAATCTCTCCTGTCCCAACACCACCGCCGGCGGCATCGAATTCGGCGCCAGCCCCGATTGCGTCCGGAGAATCGTGTCGCTTTGCCGGGCGCGAACCCCGCTGGCACTGATCGCCAAACTGTCGCCGGTGCTTCCCGACATCGCGGGAATAGCGTTGGTGGCTCGGGATGCCGGCGCCGATGGAATCACCGTGGTCAACACCCTTCCGGGGCTCCTTCATTCCGAGGCGGGGGTGGGACGACTGGGCAACGGCAACGGCGGCGTGAGCGGACCTGCCCTTCTGGCAATCGGAGTGCTCGCCGCCTCCCGGGTGGTCGAACGGACCGAGGGGATGCCCGTAATCGGGGTCGGGGGGGTGCGCTCTGCTGAGGACGTTCGGCAGTACCTGAGGGTCGGGGCCGCTCTGGTCGCCATCGGCACGGCCGCCCTGGCCGATCCCCGGCTGCCGGAACGGATCGTGCGTAACCTGGAGTCTTCCCGTGGCTGAGGTCGTCCTCGCACTGGACCTGCCGGGTGGGCCGGAGGCGATGCGGCTGCTCGACCGCCTTCCGGAGCTCAAGTGGGTCAAGGTGGGATCGATCCTGATGACTCGGGAGGGTGCACCCCTTGTCCGCGGGCTCATCGGCCGGGGCCTCCGGGTGTTCCTCGACCTCAAGTGGCACGACATCCCCAACACCGTCGCCGGCGCCGTCACGGCCGCGAGGGAGCTCGGAGTCTCGATGGCGACCGTTCACGCGCTGGGCGGACGGACCATGATGGAAGCCGCCGCGGGCGCGGGGGGCACAGACCTGGCGCTGGTGGCCGTCACCGTGCTCACCTCCCATGACCCCGCCTCGTACGGACAGGCCACGGGCCGGGAGGCGGTGGCCCTGGTGGACGAAACGGTGCGACAGGCGAAAGCGGCGGTGTCGGCGGGGCTGGCGGGTGTGGTCTGCTCGGCGGCCGAGGTCGCGTCCGTCCGCCGAGTGCTGCCCGAGGAAACGCTCCTCGTGGTGCCCGGCATCCGCCGCGAGAAGGACACCGCGGGCGATCAGGTCCGCTTCGCCACGCCCGGGGAAGCGGTGCGTGCCGGCGCGACCCACCTGGTGGTGGGCCGGCCGGTGCTCCAGGCGCCCGACCCAGCGGCGGCACTCACCCAGTTCGTCGAGGAGGCGCGGTGCGCCGTTTCCTGATCCTGCTGGCCATCGTGTTCGCGCCCGCCGCCGCCGCCCAGCAGGCCGAGCTGAGCGACGCTGCCGAGGACGCCAGACAGGCCTGGTTTGCGCACGACGCGCGCGGGCTGGTGGCCGACGGGCCCCGCCTCCTGGTGCAGCTGCCCGGCGCCGATCCTTCCGTCGCGCTGGGCCCGGCTCAGGCCACCGCGCTGCTCCGGGATTTCATGGTTCAGGGTCAGGAAGTCGAGACCGTGGTGCTCGCGGCGAAGGAGGTGGAGCCCGGGCGTGGATACGTGGAGCTGCGGCGCAGCTATCGCATCGCGGGCACGCAGGAGGTCCGGATCCAGAGCCTGTTGCTGGGCTATCGCCTGCAGCGAGCCGCATGGCGCCTGGTGGAGTTGCGAGTCGTCGAGTAGCCTGACTCGGCTGGGGCCGGCGCTTGCCCGGGGCCCGCGCAGTCGGTACTGTGTGGCTGCCACCCATTGATGCGAGCGGCCCGCGATGTCGTCGCGCTCTCAGCGGCTCGACCTAGAGCACCCCTCCGACCATCTGGTCCAATTTTATGGCGGGAACCATGGCACCCTTGCCAGGGACGTCTCCCAGTTTCTCTCGGAAGGTTGGAGGCTCGGCGAGGGGCTTCTCGTCGTCGCCACCGCGCCGCATCGCGAGCTGCTGACCAAGCAGCTGCGCAAGGACGGCGTCGATCCGGTCGAAGCGGTGCGGGAAGGACGTCTGGCCTGGCTCGGCGCCGAAGCGACCCTCGCGGGGATCGTGCTCGATGGAGAGCCGTCGCCGGAGCGCTTCAGGCAGTTCATCGGGGGAGCGGTGCAGGCCCTCCTGGCTCATCCGGGGACCACGAGGGTCAGGGCGTTCGGCGAGCTTGCGGTGCTGGAGCCCATCGAGGTGCCCGCCCGGCTGCACTGCTCCGGCTGCGGGACCGACTGGGATCTGGAGTCGCGGAGCTTCCGGTGCGTCGCCTGCGGGGGTGGCGACGTGGTGGTGGTGGCCGGCGAGGAATTCGAGGTGGAGTCCATCGACGTGGAGGAGGACCCATGCATGTCAAAAAGGTGAGAGTGGTGCAGGACGCGCTCGATGCCAACGCCACGATCGCCCAAGCCAACCGGGCCGACTTCGACCGGGCGGGGGTCGCGGTGGTCAACCTGATGAGCGCTCCCGGCTCGGGAAAGACCTCGCTGCTCGAGAAGGCGCTGCACCACCTCGACGCCATCGAGGTCGGCGTGCTGGAGGGCGACGTCCAGGGCAGCTTCGACGCCGACCGCCTCGCCCGGCTCCACGTGACCGTCACCCA
>JACCRH010000470.1 GCA_013813675.1 Gemmatimonadales bacterium | reverse complement strand
CCCGAGGTCTTGAGCCACCCGGTGAGTCCCAGATCGGTGAGCGTGGCCTCGACTACCTGCGCCACCTGGCGGATCTGGTCCCATTCGACTCCAGGTACCGGATCGAGGTCCACCCGCAGCTCGTCGGGGTGGTCCAGGTCCTCGGCGCGAACGGGATGGGGATGCAGCTCCAGGCAGGCGAGATTGCTGAGCCAGGCCAGGGCCGCCGCGTCTCGCGGCACGACTTCCTCGGCGCTGCGGCCGGAAGGAAATTTGAGCGACACGATCTCGATCCAGGGCGGGCGCGAGGTCGGCGCGCGCTTCTGGAAGAAGAACTCCTCACCGATGCCGTTGGGATAGCGCACCAGCACGTTGGGCCGGCCGCCGGCGCCGCGGAGCGCGCCGTCGGCAACCGCGAGGTAGTACCGGACCAGGTCGAGCTTGGTGTATTTGGGGCCGGGGAAGAGGATCTTCCGCGGATTGGAGATCGAGATCTCGCGGCCGGCGACCACGAGGTCTTCGTGTTCGTCGGTGCTCTTCTTGGACGAAGTCGCGCGGGGTGATTTGGGCATTCCTCTTGAACCATCGGTGACTTGCGGGTTTCGCCGCTCGGCCCAAGACGCCCGGGAAGTCGTTAGTGGGGCTGTGCCCTCCCGCCGCTCCGGCTCCCCGGCAATGTACCGGGCCGCCATCTACGGTGCCATCAGGTCGGCCGAGTAGACATGCTTGACCACTACGGCGAGGATTCGATGGACGGCACGATGGTTGCCGTCAGGTGAAGCCCTCGCGACTCCTGTTAGGCTGAGGTCATAGATGAAACGATCCACCCGAATCCTGTCGATCGCCGGGGGGCTGACGGTGCTCCTCCTCGCCCTGCTGGTCGTGCTGCCGCTCCTCTTCCGCGAGCGGATAGCACAGCGAGTAAAGGCGGAGGTGAATCAGACAGTCAACGCTCGCGTCGACTGGCGGGACGTCGGCCTCACATTCTTCCGGAACTTCCCCAACCTCACCCTGCGGCTGGACGATCTCACGGTGGTCGGGATCGGCCGCTTCGAGGGAGACACCCTCGCCGCGATGGATCACCTTGGAGTGGTCCTCGACCTGGGCAGCGTGGTGGGGAGCGTCATGGGTGGGGCCGGACCGATCGTCGTCCGGTCCGTGGAGCTGGACCGGCCGCGGATGTCGCTGATAAAGCTGGAGGACGGCACCGCGAACTGGGACATCACCAAGAAGACCCCGGAGGCCCAGGGGCGGCCGGAGGCGGCGAAGCCGCTGGCGATCAGTCTGCGCCGGTTCGAGATCCGCGATGCCGCTGTGGCTTTCGACAATCGCCAGGCGGGGTTGAAGGCCTCGTTGGCCGGCTTCCAGCAGTCCCTATCCGGGGACTTCGGGCGGGACCTCGTCACCATCCAGACCCGGGCCCGCTCGGACTCGGTCAGCCTGACCTTCGCCGGCATCCCCTATCTGAAACGGGTGGAGCTCGACCTCACCGCCGACGTGCAGGCCGACCTGGCGAAGAAAGCCTACACCCTCAAGGACACCGAACTTCGACTCAACGACCTCCGGCTCGGCGTGTCGGGCTCGGCCGCCGTGGCCGGCGAGCAGATCGGCCTCGACCTGGCGTTCAATGCGCCCCGCACCGATTTCCGCCACATCCTGTCGCTGGTGCCGGCGATCTACGCCCACGACTTCCGGTCGGTGCAGGCGTCAGGCGCCGTCGCGGTCGCGGGCTGGGTCAAAGGCACCTACGGGGACAGCGCCTTCCCTTCGTTTTCGCTGAGCACCAAGGTGGACAACGGCGCCTTCCGCTATCCCGACCTTCCGCTGCCGGCGCGGGACATCTTCGTCGACCTCTCGATCACCAACCCCGGCGGCCATGCCGACAGTACCCTCGTGAGGTTGCAGCGATTCCACGTGCGGGTAGGGCGCGACCCGATCGACGCGACCATGGTGCTGAGGACCCCGCTGTCCGATCCGGATATCGACCTGCGGGTGGCCGGCAAGCTGAATCTGGCCGACGTCCGCCGCACCGTGAAGCTCGAAGGGATCGACCAGCTGGCCGGCACGGTCGCGGCCGACGCGGCGGTGCGCACCCGGATGTCGTACATCGACACCAAGCAGTACGACAAGGTCGCGGCCCAAGGTAGCCTGGACGTCGCGAACCTTACGGTCAAAGGCGCGGATCTCCCCCAGCCGCTCGCGATCCAGGAGGCGTCGCTTCGGCTGGCTCCGCAGCGGGCGAAGCTCAGGTCCTTCCGGGGATCGATCGGGAGCAGCGACCTCCAGGCGACGGGCTCCCTGGAGAATCTGCTGGGCTTTGCCTTCCGGGACGATGTGCTGCGAGGCAGCGCCACGGTGCGGAGCAACCGATTCGATCTCAACGAGTGGCGCTCGGGCGAGGGCGACCTCGAGATCATTCCGGTGCCGGCCAAGGTCGACTTCGGACTGGACGCGACCGTGGCGGAGCTGTCGTACGACAAGCTGAAGATGACGAACGCGCGCGGCCGCCTTCGGGTCAAAGACCAGCGGGTCACGCTGGAGAACTTCCGACTGAACACGCTGGGCGGGGAGATCGGGGTGACCGGGTTCTACGAGACCACCAACCCGACCAAGCCGGCGTTCGACGTCGGCCTCCGGATGACCAAGGTCGACATCCCCGCGGCGTTCCAGGCCTTCACCACGGTGCGGCTGCTGGCTCCGGTGGCCAAGTATGCCCGGGGAAACTTCTCCACCGACCTGCGGATGAACGGGGCGCTGGGCAAGGACATGATGCCGCTCTTCGACGCGCTGAGCGGGCAGGGGTCGCTCCAGACCTCGCAGCTGGCGCTGGATGACTTTCCGGCGCTGGAGAAGGTGGTGGCCGCGACCAAGCTCCAGTTCCTGGACAACCCCACGCTCAAGGCCCTTCGCACGGCGTTTCAGATCCGCGACGGCCGGCTGCACGTGGATCCATTCGCGGTGAACCTGGGACCCACCACGATGAACGTGACCGGCTCCAACGGCCTGGACCAGTCGCTGCAGTACGCCCTGCGCCTTCGGGTGCCTCGTTCCGAGCTGGGCGGCGCCGCCAACCAGGCGGTGGCCGGCCTGGTGTCACGGGCGGGCGCGGCGGGGATCGACCTTCAGGCGGCGCCCGAGATCGAGCTGGGCATCCAGCTCGCCGGAACGGTGACCAATCCCTCGGTCAAGATCGACGCGGGCAGCGTAGCGTCGTCGGTGAAGGAAGGAGTGACGCAAGCAGTGCGGGAGGGCGCCGCCCGAAGAGTGTCGGCCGAGGCGGCGCGGCTGGTTCAGGAGGCGGAACAGCGCGCCGCGGCCATCCGCCAGGAGGCCCAGACGCTGGCGGAGACCGTGAAGCGGGAGGGCTACCAGCAGGCGGACGCCCTCACGGCGCGGTCGACCAATCCCATCCTTCGTGCCGCCGCCGGCCCCGCCGCCGACAGGCTTCGGAAGGAGGCGGACGAGAAGGCGGCGGGGATCGTGAGCGAGGCGGACAAGCGCGCCAACGGCGTAGTGGCGGAGGCCAAGCGGCAGGCCGATCTGACGTCGGGCGAGCAGTAGGGGGCTTCCCTTGTCATCCTGAGCGAAGCGAAGGAGGCCATTTTTCGAGCATGGCCCCCTTCACTTCGTTCAGGGTGACACAAGAGCATTCACCTGGTGCCGGACGGCTACTTCGGGCGAGGCGAGCTCAAGTCCTTGTCGGGGCGCCGGTAGCGGTCCTCTCGCATGAGCCGTACCGTATTCACCAGGCTCCGCGCCGCATTGCGGACCTCCTGCTGCACACCCTCGTCTCGATCCAGCGCGTCGTGGCTGGTGGCATAGGGCTCGTAGTAGCCGATGTAGCGGTCGAGCGTGGCCGCGTTGCCCGCTTCGATCAGCTCCATGTCGAGCAGCCAGTCGGTGATCGCACGGCGGACGCCCTCGGCGCCGACCGCGTCTCCATGGGCCACCACCGCAAAGGCTCGACCAGCCAGATGCTTGGGGTAGTCCCAGCCGCTGAGCTCGAGCGCCTTGGCCTCTTCCGGCGTCTTGCCGTGGGTCGTGGTCGGATCGGGATTGCCCCCGTCGGCGCACACCAGCCGGTCGATCATGAGCTTCAGCACGCTCGGCGCCTGATACCAGTACACCGGTGACACGATGAGCACGCCATGGGCCGCGACCCAGCGGGGGTAGAGCTCGTTCATCCAGTCGTTCACCTGCCCCATGGCGTGGTTGGGATAGCAGGAGCAGGGCCAGTGGCAGAGCGGCATGGCGGTGGAGACGCAGGCCTTGCAGGGCAGGATCTGGCGCCCGTACTGGGCGGTGAGGTGGCTGAGGTCGATCAGGTCGCACTCGAAGCCCTCGCTCGCCTCCACGATCTCCCGGGCGAGCTGCACCAAGCGGAAGGTCTTGGACATCTCACCCGGGCAGGTCTCATCGTGGCGCGCCGCGCCACAGACGAGGAGCACCCGCCGCGGCGCGGCAGGGTCGCGCTGGCGCCGCTCGGCCTCGAGCACCGCGGCCCGGGTGTCCAGCCACTCCACCGGCAACTCGAATTCCGGATCGGCGAAGCCCGGCCCGGCTTTTCGCTTCCGCGGGCTCTTGTGGTACTCATCGTACGCCGTCCAGGCCACCTCGACGATCCGGTCGATCTCGGCGCGAACGGCGTCGAAGGCGGGGTCGTAGAAGCGCTCGCCCAGGCGGCGGGCGAATTCTTCCCGGGACAGCTTGACGTCGCCCTGGCCTTTCCGGACCTCGGGCGACTTACTCTTGGACTCAGCTGCGCTTGCCATGGATTTTGCTTGCTCCCGTGTCCGATGATGGTTTCGCTGCCTTTGTTGTCCGATGCCTCGTGTCACCCTGAACGCAGTGAAGGGGGCCATACTCGACATGGCCTCCTTCGCTCCGCTCAGGGTGACAGGAGGACATAACGACTCTACCGAAGCCGGGGAGTGTACCGGTTCAGCGTCGCGTAGGCCGGTGGCCAGGGAAGAGTGTGACCCAAGTCGGCGGCAGCATGGCGGGTCCAGTATGGATCCCACAGGTGGGCCCGCGCGAGCACCACCAGATCGGCCCGGCCGGCCGCCAGGATGGTGTTGACGTCGGCGGCCGACGAAATGTTCCCCACGGTCATCGTGGGCACCCGCGCCTCGTGCCGGATCCGATCGCTGAACGGAGTCTGGAACTGGCGACCGTAGACCGGCTTGGCCTCGGGGACGGTCTGCCCGGCGGACACGTCCACAATATCGGCCCCCGCGGACACCACCATCCGCGCCACCTCCACCGCGTGGTCCGCCTCCATGCCGCCCGGCGCCCAGTCCACCGCGGAAATTCTGACGGAGAGCGGCTTGGCCGGGGGCCACTCGGCGCGGACCCGAGTCACGATCTCCAGGGGGTAGCGCACCCGGTTGGCCAGGGATCCGCCATACTCGTCGGTTCGCCGGTTGGTGAGCGGTGAAATGAACGAGGCAAGGAGGTACCCGTGCGCCAGGTGCAGCTCCAGCAGGTCGAACCCGGCGGCGTCGGCCATCCCTGCGGCCCGGACGAAATCGGCAGTCACCTGGTCCATGTCGCCCCGGGTCATCTCCCTCGGAGTCTGGTTGTGGGGCCGGTAGGGGATGGGAGATGGCGCGATCAGTGGCCAGTTGCCCTCGGGCAGCGGCTCATCCTCTCCCTCCCACAGCACGCAGGTCGAGCCTTTCCTGCCGGCGTGCGAGAGCTGGATACCGATCTTGGCCTCGCTCTCCCGGTGGACGAACTCGACGATCCGCTGCCACCCGGCCACGTGAGCCGGGAGATACATCCCGGCGCATCCGGGGGAGATCCGCCCTTCGCGGCTCACGTCGGTCATCTCGCTCATCACCAGCCCCGCGCCGCCGATCGCCCGGCTGCCGAGGTGCACCAGGTGCCAGTCGTTCGGCAGTCCGTCGTCCGCACGGTACTGGCACATCGACGACACCACGATCCTGTTGGGCAGCACCAGCTCACGGAGCCGGTAGGGAGTGAACAGCGGCGGAGGGCAGGGATCGGCCGTCACGGCGCG
>JACCRH010000456.1 GCA_013813675.1 Gemmatimonadales bacterium | reverse complement strand
CCCTCGCTCCGCTCGGGATGACAGTTGAGACGAAGCGTCCCGTTCCCAGAGATCCTCATGCGACTGCTGGCTCCCGTTCTGTTCCTGTGCGCTTTGCCGTTGAGCAATCTCCCCGCTCAATCTCCTTCCTTCGACCTGATCATCCGGAACGGCCGGATCATCGACGGCACCGGCTCCCCGTGGTACGCGGGCGACGTGGGCATCCGGGCGGGGCGGATCGCGGCGATCGGCCGGCTCGAGGGGCTTCGGGCGGCGCGGACGGTGGACGCGGGTGGGAAAGTCGTGGCGCCCGGCTTCATCGACATGTTGGGGCAATCGGAGCTGAGCATCCTGGTGAACCCCAGCCTTCCCTCGAAGGTGTTCCAGGGGATCACGACCGAGATCACCGGCGAGGGCGGGTCCCCGGCGCCGCTCAACGAGGCGATCATCGCGGCCGACCGGGCGGGGTATGACCAGCTCGAGATCACGCCCGACTGGCGGACCCTGGCGCAGTACTACACGCGCCTGGAGCGGCAGAAGATCGGCCTCAACATCGCCACCTACGTCGGGGCCACGCAGGTACGGCGGATGGTCCTCGGCGACGTCGACCGGGATCCGACCCCGGCCGAGCTCGATCGGATGCGGGAGCTGGTGCGCCAGGCGATGCGGGATGGGGCGGTGGGGCTCTCGACCTCCCTCCAGTATCCACCCGCTCCCTACGCCGAGACGGCCGAGCTGATCGCGCTCGCGACCGAGGCCGGAAAGCTTGGCGGGGTCTACGCGACGCACATGCGCTCCGAGAGCGACGAGATCCTGGTGGCGCTCGACGAGGCGATCCGGATCGGCCGTGACGCGGCGATCCCGGTCGAGATCTGGCATCTCAAGACCGCCGGCAAAAACAACTGGGGCCGGATGCCTGAAGTGGTGGCCCGGATCGACTCCGCCCGGAAGTCGGGCGTGGACATCGCGGCGGACACCTACGCCTACCCGGCGTGGTTCAACTCGCTGTCGTCGTTCGTGCCGCCCTGGGCTCACGACGGGGGAACCGCCAAGCTGCTGGAGCGGCTGCAAGACCCCGACGCGCGACGGCGCATCCGAACCCAGATCGCCGAGGACACCGGGTGGGAGAACAGTTGGCAGGAGATCTCCGGGCCGGAGGCGATGTTGATCGGGGCGGTGCACAACCCGGCGCTGCGGCGGTTCCAGGGCAAGACCCTGGCGGAGGTCGCTAAGGAGCGGGGAGGCGATCCGCTCGACGTGTTGCTCGACTTCCTGATCGAGGACAAGGCGTACACCTACGTCGCCGTGTTCGGCATGAGCGAGCCCGACGTCGCCCTGGCGCTGGAACAACCCTGGGTCTCGATCAACTGCGACTCCGAGGGGTCCGCCCCGGAGGGGCTCCTGTCGCAGAGCCATCCGCATCCCCGGGCCTACGGCACCTTCCCCCGAATCCTGCGAAAGTACGTGCGGGAGGAGAAGCGGCTGACGCTGGAGGACGCGATCCGGAAGTTCAGCTCGCTTCCGGCGCAGCGGATGCGGATCGGGGATCGGGGAGTGCTGAAGGTGGGGATGTGGGCCGACCTGGTCGTGTTCGATCCCCAGACCGTGCGCGACCGAGCCACCTTTGCGCAGCCCCACCAGCTGGCGGAGGGTATGCAGTGGGTGCTGGTCAACGGCGTCCCGGTGATCGCCGAGGGCAAGGCGACGGGCGCGCTCCCCGGGCGCGTGTTGCGGGGGCCCGGTTACAGAAAATGATCGCCGGGCACCCCTACAAGCCTTCGCGCGCCCCGGATACCTTGAGCACATGTCCGTAGAAGTCACCTCCGAGATCGGCTCCCTCCAGACCGTGCTGGTCCACACCCCCGGCCCCGAGCTCGAGGCCGTCACGCCCGCTACCCGGGAGGACTTTCTCTACGACGACATCATCGACCTGGAGATCGCCCAGCGGGAACACCGCCAATTCGTCTCCGTGCTCAAGCGGTTCGCCAAGGTGTACCAGGTGCGCGAGCTGCTGGCCGAGATCCTGGAGCAGCCCGAGGCCCGCGACTTCCTGATCACCAAGACCATGGACGTGGTCCCCTCCGACGACCTCGCCCTGCAACTGGGCACCATGCCCGCGGCGCAGATCGTCGAGATGCTGATTCAGGGTACGCGGGAGGAGAGCGGCCCCATCACCACCGCGCTCAACGAAGAGGGGTTCGCCTTTCCGCCGCTGCCCAATCTCTTCTTCCCCCGCGACATCGGGATGGTGATCGGCCGGCACGCCGTCGTCGGGTCGATGCGCTACGGGGTGCGCTGGACCGAGGAGCTGCTGATCAAGTCGCTCTTCCTCTTTCACCCCGAGCTGGCCAACGCCGGTCTGCTCTACGACGGGTCGGAGGAAAAGCGAAGCAACTACACGCTGGAAGGCGGGGACGTCCACTACCTCCGGCACGACCTGCTGGTGCTGGGGTTCAGCGAGCGGACCTCGCCCGAGGCGCTCGACCGGCTGTGCGACGTGGTGTTCGACCGCGGCCTCGCCACCGACGTGCTGATAGTGGTGATGCCCAAGGCGCCGACCGCGATCCACCTGGACATGATCTTCAGCCACGTGGACCACGGGTTGTGCGTGGTCTACCCGCCATCCTTCGTCGGACCCGAGCGGCTCCCGGTCCTGCACCGCAAGAAGGGCATGGATGGCGTGCGGGAGATGCCGAACTTCTTCGCCGCCGCCAAGGAGCTGGGCCTGCCGTTGGAGCCGATCTTCGCCGGGGGCAACCACCGCACCCGGCAGGAGCGGGAGCAGTGGAGCTCGGCCTGCAACTTCCTGGCGATGCGACCGGGCACCATCGTGAGCTACCGGCGCAACGACGCGACCCTCTGCGAGCTGGAGCGGGCCGGGTTCCGGAGCGTTCCCGCGGTCAATTTTCTGGCGTTCGACGACTGGCACGAGGCCAAGCACCGCACCGTGATCACGGTCGACGGCTCCGAGCTGGCTCGCGGCGGCGGCGGGCCGCGCTGCATGTCGCTGCCGCTCCGGCGGGCGGCGCCGTGACCGGCCTTGCGGTGCACCCCAGCAGCACCCTGGTCCAACGGGTGCACGGAGTGCTGCGCACCGGCCCCCAACCCTCGGTGATGCTGTGCCGGGAGGTGCTGGGCCTGAGCGAGGCACCGCTCCTCATCTGCGACCGCATCGCGGTCGCGCTGCTGGGCTCCGATCCGCGGATCCGCCGGCTCTCCGACGGCCGCTGGGGCCTGGTGCCCGAGGTGCAGGGCTCCCCGCTGCTGGAGGAGTGCGCCTTCGCGGTGGTGGATGTGGAGACCACCGGCATGCGCGCCACCGGCAGCGACCGCATCACCGAGATCGCCGTGGTCGTGGTCTGCGGCGGACGGCGCGAGGTGGTGTTCGAATCGCTGGTGAACCCGGGCCGGCCGATCCCGCCGGCGATCTGCGCCATCACCAACATCACCAACGCCATGGTACGGGAGGCACCGCCCTTCGCCGAGGTGTCGGACCGGGTGGTCGAGGCGCTCGCCGGACGGGTCTTCGTCGCGCACAACGCGAGGTTCGACTGGAATTTCGTGAGTGCCGAGGTGCAGCGGGCGGACGATTTCGCCCTCGACGGGCCCCGGCTCTGCACTGTGCGGCTGGCCCGGCGGCTGGTGAAAGGGATCCGCTCCTGCGGGTTGGACAGTCTCACCCACTGGTTCGGCTTCGCCAACCCGTCCCGCCACCGGGCCGCGGGCGACGCGCTGGTCACGGCCGAGCTGCTCGGCCGGCTGTTGGTGCTGGCCCGGGAGGAGGGCGCCCGGACACTGCAGGACCTGGCGGCGATCGAGACCCGGCGCGCGCCCCGACGACCCCGCCGCCGTCTGGCGATGCCCACCGAGCCCCTGGCCGATTCCTGCCCGGAGGCGCTGGCATGACCCTCTCGCGCACGTTCCAGGTGGGCCGGCTCAAGTGCCATACCCTCGAGGGCGGAACCCAACGGTTGGATGGGGGCGCGATGTTCGGCGTGGTGCCGTATACCCTCTGGAGCCGGCGGGTGCAGCACGACGAGCGCCGCCGGATCTCACTCGGCATGCGCTGCCTCCTGGTGGAGCATCCCGACGGCCCGGTGATCATTGACACCGCCCTCGGCAACAAGGAGGACGCCAAGTTCATCGACATCTATGGCGTCGAGAACCAGGGGCTGGAAGGAGCTACTCAGCTCGACGATGCCCTCGCGGCGGCCGGGTTCCTGCCTCGGGACGTCCGGTGGGTGATCAACACCCATCTGCACTTCGACCACGCCGGGGGCAACACCACCCTCGACCCCGAGCTGGAGGACGATCCCCGCCGCCATGTCCGGCCCTCGTATCCCAATGCCACATACGTGGTGCAGAAGGGCGAGCTGGAGTTCGCCCGGCGGGCCAACGAGCGGACCCGTGCGAGCTACCTGCCGCACAACTACGAGCCGATCGCAGCGGCGGGCCGCTGGCGCCTGCTGGAGGGCGACGGGGAGGTGCTGCCGGGCATCTCGGTGCGAGTGACGCCGGGGCACGTCCCCTTTCTTCAGACGGTTCTGGTCAGTGACCGGGGCGAGACCGCGGCCTTCGTGTCGGACCTGATTCCAACCACGGCCCACCTCCCGTTGCCCTGGATCATGGGCTACGACCTGGAGCCGCTCCGGACGCTGGAGAGCAAGCGCGCCTTCCTGGCCGACGCCGTGCGGGAGAAATGGCGCATCGTCTTCGAGCACGACCCGGCGACCGCGATCGGCACCCCGGTGGTGGAGGGGAAGGACCTGGTGCTGAAGGACGTGGTAGCGGCGCCGGCCACCTCCGCGGTAGCGGGTAGAGTGTCACCCTGAGCGGAGCGAAGGGGGCATGACCCGGCTACGTCTCCTTCGCTCCGCTCAGGATGACATGCTCGCCGGCGTCGTTGACTCCCACTCCGCCACCCGCTAGGTTGCGTCGTCATTCAAGTGGGGAGGAAACTCCCCCACCCTGAGCCTGCCGGCCTGAGCCGCAGCGCAACCGGGTCCTGGCTTCCCAGCCGATGGCCGGCGCAGTGCCGGTGGCGGCGCTGGGCGTGGCGGGCACCCGAGTCGTTCAGGGGTGCCCGTTTTCTTTTTCGTCGGAGGTAGGCACACTGTCCACGAACGAGCGCGAAAAGAGAACCCGCGTCAATCGCATGATCCGCATCAGTCCGGTGCGGGTCATCGGTCCCGAAGGTGAGCAGCTCGGCGTCCTACCCGTGGAGGAGGCACTTACCGCCGCCCAGGATCGCGGGTTGGACCTCGTGGAAGTGGCACCGACGGCCCGACCCCCCGTCGTCAAGATCATGGACTACGGGAAGTTCAAGTTCGAAGAGGCGAAGGCCGCGCGGGCGGCGAAGAAGAAGCAGCACATCATTCAGCTCAAGGAAGTGAAATACCGGCCGGGCATCGACGATCACGACTTCGACTTCAAGACCCGGCACGCCCGCGAGTTCCTGGGCGACGGCAACAAGGTCAAGGTCACGATGATGTACCGGGGCCGCCAGATCGCGCATCTGGAGCTGGGGAAGGCCGTGCTCGACCGCGTGGCCGCGAGTCTCGCCGACATCGGCAAGATCGAAGCCGAGGCGAAGCTGGAAGGCCGCAACATGACCATGGTGCTAGCGCCGAAGTAGGCCGACAAGGACTGAGAGAGATGCCAAAACAAAAGACCAAGCGCGCCGCCATGAAGCGGTTCAAGCGGACCGGCACCGGCAAGCTGAAGCGGTGGCATGCCAACCATAGCCACATCCTGACGAAGAAGACGCGCAAGCGGAAGAACCGGCTCAAGAAGGCCGCTCTGGTGAGCTCCGCCGATTACCCCCGCGTCAACCGCCTTCTCCAGGCGTAAGGAGCGAGCCATGCCCCGAGTGAAGAGTGGTGTCGCGCACCACGCCCGAAAAAAGAAGATCATGGAAGCCGCCAAGGGTGCCCGGGGCGGCCGGAGCAAACTGTACAAGGCCGCCAAGGAGACCGTCGAGCGCGGGATGCGGTACGCCTACCGCGACCGGAGGAAGAAGAAATCCGAGTTCCGCGCCCTCTGGATCACCCGGATCAACGCGGCGGCGCGGATTCACGGGCTGAGCTACAGCCGGCTCGTCGCCGGCCTCAAGAAGGGCGGGGTCGAGATCAACCGGAAGATCCTGGCCGATCTCGCGGTGCGCGATGCCGAGGCCTTCGGCAAGCTCGCCGAGGTCGCGAAGAACAATCAGTAGTCCGGATCCACGTTCCGTTCTCGTCGTCGCCCGGTGGGGCCGTTCGCTCGGCGGGCGGCCCCACTTGCCATCAACTATGTCTCAGAGCACGCATCGCGATTTCCGTCACCTGTCATCCCGAGCGGAGCGAGGGATCGGGTCGCTCATGAGAGTGAGCATCCAGAGTCACTCGCACATGCTGGCCGATCCCTCGCTGCGCTCGGGATGACACGTCTGGACCTCAGGTCCGAGATGATCGTATGAGTCAAGGCAGAGGATATGCTGACCTCGACGAGATCGCCCAACGTGTCGAGCGGCTCACGACGCTTGAGGGCAAGGCACTCGAGGCGGAGGAGATAGCCCTGTTGGGGCGGAAGAGCGGTCTCATCACGGCCAAGCTGAAATCGCTCGTGAAGCTCCCGCTGGAGGAGCGCCGCACGTACGGGGCCAAGCTGAACGAGCTCAAGGTCAAAGCCGACAGCATACTGGTCCACAAACGTACTGCGACGCTGGGTGTTGATGCCTTGCTGCTGCGGGGCGCCGATCTCACGATGCCGGGCCGTCGTCGCTGGATCGGCGCGGAGCATCCGGTGACCAAGGTGGTGGACGAGATCGTGGACATCTTCCGCGGCATCGGCTTCGCCGTCGCGCTGGGTCCCGAGGTGGAAACCGAGTGGTACAACTTCCTCGCGCTCAACTTCCCCGCCGACCATCCGGCGATGGACATGCACGACACCCTCTACCTCGACGCGCCGCCGGCCGAGGGTGAGCCTGCAGGCCGGCTGCTGCTCCGGACCCACACCTCGCCGGTGCAGATCCGGACGCTGATGGAGTGGCCGCCCCCAGTGCGGGTGGTGATCCCGGGGATGGTCTACCGCAACGACGCCTTCGACCCGTCGCACTCCCCGGCGTTCTCCCAGATCGAGGGCCTCGCGGTGGACGAGGGGATCTCGTTCGTGGACCTCAAGGCCACCCTGATCCACTTCGCCCACCGATTCTTCGACCCCGCGACGAAGACCCGGTTCCGCCCGTCCTTCTTCCCCTTCACCGAGCCCTCGGCGGAGATGGACGTCGAGTGCCAGCTCTGCCACGGTAGCGGCTGCCCCGCGTGCAAGGGAACCGGGTGGATGGAGATCCTCGGCTGCGGCATGGTGCATCCGGCGGTGTTGGAGAACTGCGGCGTGGACTCGGAGCGCTACACCGGCTGGGCCTTCGGCATGGGACCGCATCGGATCGCCATGCTCCGATACGGCATTCCGGATATTCGCCTGCTGCTCGAGGGGGACATGCGGTTTCTGGAAGCGGTGGCGGGGCACGCGGGGGAGGGGGAGTGAACATCTCCCTTCGCTGGCTCGAAGCCTTCCTCCGCCGCCCGCTCGATCCCCGGGACGTCGCGCATCGCCTGACGATGCTCGGCGCGCCGGTGGATGCCATCGAGCCGCTGCACACCGATCTCGGTGAGCTCGTGGTCGGGCTGGTCGAAGAGGTGCGCCAGCATCCGAATGCCGACCGGCTCCGCGTCTGCCTGGTGAACGACGGAACCCCCGACCGCCGCCACGTGGTGTGCGGCGCGCCCAACGTGACGGCGGGCAAGAAGTATCCCTTCGCCCGGGTCGG
>JACCRH010000357.1 GCA_013813675.1 Gemmatimonadales bacterium | reverse complement strand
CCGCTCCAGGACCGCGGACGCCAGACTCCAGGTGTTCCACGCCATTCTGGAGATCGCCGCCTTGGCGCCAGGAGCCCGCCCGACGACCCCGTCGCGGAGTCGGGTCAGGGGCTCCCATCCCAGTGAACGGGCGAGCACGCCGTTCACCAGGTGATTCCGCGACAGCCGGAGGTGGGTGTTCCAGAAGTTCGTCTCGAACACGTTCACCGGATGGCCCAGCGCCCGGGTTCTCGCCGCGATGTGGTTCCAGAACTCGCATTCGCGGAACAGCTCGCCACAGGAGCACCGGTAGGTCGAGAGGTCGGTCCGCCGGATCAGCCCGGTGGCGGCTCCGATCGAGGCGCAGTCCGGGTGCTCGTTGAGCAGCGAGCCCAACAGGGTGGACCCGGTGAAACGGCTTCCCGGCAAGCAGACGTACCGGACTGCTTTTGGCATCGCGTCAGCTCTCGATCAGGCGCAAATAGTTGTCGACCGCGGCGTCGAGGGTAAACGGCGTCAACGCCCCGGGGGAAAGGGCGTCCGGGGTGCTCTCCAAGGCCGCTACCATGGCGCGAGCCAGGGCAGGCGCATCTCCCACCGGCACCAGCGCACCGAGCCGGCCCTGCTGCAGGATCTCCCGCGGGCCGCTGGGACAGTCGGTGGACACCACGCGCGTCCCCGCGGCGAGCGCCTCGATCAGGACAGTCGGCAACCCCTCCCACGCGGAGGAGAGGACGAACAGCGCGGAACCGGCCATGTAGGCCATGGGGTCATCGCGAAAGCCCGGAAGCGCCACGTCCCCCCCCAAGCCCAGCTCGGCGATCAGGGTCTCCAGCGCGGCGCGATCTTCCCCCTCGCCCAGGATGATGAGGCGAGCGGGGCGACGACGCCGGACCTCGGCAAAGGCCCGGATCAGCGTCGGAAAGTCTTTTTGGCGAGTCAGGCGCCCGGCACCGAGGATGACCGGCGGCTGCCCTCCTCCAAACCAGGGATGATCCGGCCGCGCCGCAGCCTGTGCCAGGATCGCGGGCGTGATGACCGGGTTGTAGACCACGTCGACCCGGTCGCGTGGCAGCCCCGTCGTGCGGGCGAGATCGTCGGCGGCGCCGCGCGACACGGCGACCACGCTCGTCGCCCAAGGGTAGAAGGTGCGAAGCAGGCCCGACGAGAGCTTGCCGGCCAGGCCGCCCTGATCGGGGGTGGACTGGGACATGGTGTTGTGCACCGTCACCATCACCGGGGTCGACCGCCGGGCCAGCCGCGCGGCCCAGAGTGCGATCAGATTGGCGTGGCTCATCGACGAAACGAGGACCCTGGGCCGCTCGCGCCGGAGATAGCCGGTGAGTGGGACGAGGCTCCGGAGCAGCCGCCGAACTCCCAGATCCACGACCCGCACCGCCGGAGGCAGATGGTCGAGAAAGACGCCCTCCGCGGTCGCGAGCACGACGTCGACCGGAAGTCCTCGGGCGGTGATGCCCTGCGCGAGGTTGACGATCACTCGCTGTGCGCCGCCACCCCGGACCGAAGGCAGAAAGAACGCGATGGGCCTCGGTTTCAGGTCGGACACGGAGAATGCCGTGGGTCGGCGCGCCGGACTACCGTCCGGCGGTCTCCGGAATCCTCTCGGCTCTGCGCTGATCACCGTAGCCGCATCGCAGCAGGTCCTCGCGCAGCAGGTCGTCCAGAATCGTCTGCTGCTGAGGGGCCAGATCGTCCCGCCACCGGTTGCTCGTACTCCTGATGGAGGCCAACCGAATCTCCCGCTCGAAGTCCGCCGACCACGGCACCTCCGCGAAGTCGAGCGCCCGCTGGAAGCTCTCCACGGGGTGCTCGCAAAAGGTCTCGTATTTGACCTCGAAGAACCGGCTCGGGTCCAGCGCCTGGCGCGCCGCTTCCATGGCCCGCATCTGGATCCGCCATTCGATGCCCGCCAACGCGGTGAACGAGCGATCGTAGCTCTCCCAGGTCGCCTGGTCCTCGGCGGACAGCAGTCCGGCCCGCCAACCTTGCGGCCCATACCACCCGCGCCAGAAGTTGACGTGCAACAGCGAGCTCGCCACCGCGCGTCCGTCACGGAGCATGTGAATGAACTTCGCGTCCTCGAAGATCTCGTTCAGAAAGCCGATACGCGACCAGCCGGTGATCTTGATCAGCAGGCGATTTCGCCGGGCGTCGAGCATCGGCTCGAAGGCCTTGCGGACCTGCTGCTTGACCCGGGCGCTCACGTCCGACCGGAGGAGATCCCGGCAGGGCTCCGAGAACCCGTACGCATACTTGTCCCAGAACCGGTAGTTCTCGCCCGGCCGGATTTTCTCGCCGAAGAGCCGGCGCAGCAGCGGATTGTCCATCGCGTTCACCGCGATCCGGTTCCACTGCGGCTTGTGGGGGTACTTATAGCAGACCGGGGACATCCACATGAGCTGGGGATGCTTGGCCATCAGACGATGGAACAGCGTCGAGCCGCAGCGTCCGGTCCCAACGATGATGATCGGTTTCGTGATTGTCATAGTCCGCCGGTTCGTCGCCACCTGGGAGCCGGCCACCGCGATGGCCGTCCGGCCCCACTCACCGCCATTATCAAGCTGCCCTGAGGTCAGCACGATCCATGCCCCTGGCGGTCGCCGGGCCTCCGGCGCCGGCCCCAGGGGGATACCGCGGGCGCCGTCGGGACGCCTGGGAGGCGGCGCCGCCGCTCTCTGGTGCTTGACCAGAAAACAGGCGGAAGGCAATCTATCACAGCCATATCCGCAGGGGCACCGGGCCGCCGTGCCACCCGCCCGCCCGCGGGGCGGCAGGCTCTTTGCGGTCCAGGCAAGTGCCTGTGGCATGTGCGCGACAGGCATCTTGGAGCACCGGTTACCATCGAAGCGCGACGATCGGGAGTGAGGATATTGCCAGTTCAGCCCAGCTTCTTCATCGCCGGAGCGCCTAAATGCGGCACGACGGCGCTCTACGAGTACCTCCGGCCCCATCCGAACGTGTTCATGCCCGAGATCAAGGAGCCCCATTTCTTCGCCAAGGATCTGGGTACCTACCCCAGGATCAAGGCCCTGGACGACTATCTGGCGCTGTTCAGCGACGCGACCGATGCCCATCGGCGTGCGGGAGAGGCGTCGGTGTACTACCTGCGCTCGTCGGTGGCCATTCCCAACATCCGTGAGTTCAATCCCGAGGCCCGAATCATCGCCATGTTCCGCAATCCGGTGGACATGGTGTACTCACTGCATTCGCAGTTGCTCTACGTGTCGGAAGAAACCGTCAGTGATTTCGAGACGGCGTGGCGGCTCCAGGAACGGCGCAGCCGAGGGCTCGACCTTCCACCGGCGATCCGCTCGCCGCTCCTGGTGCAGTACCGGGAAGTGGGCCAGTTCGGCACCCAGGCTCAACGCCTGCTCGCCGCCTTTCCCCCGGAACAGGTGAAGCTCATCCTCTACGATGACTTCGCGGCCTCGCCCCAGCGGGTCTACGATGAGGTCATCGAGTTCCTGGGACTTCCGCACGACGGGCGCAGCGAGTTCCCCCGCATCAACGAGAACAAGGCCACACGCGTGGGTTGGCTTCGGCGGCTGTACCGAAAGCCGCCGCCGGTGCTTCGGGAAGCGGTGAGGAGCCTCAAGCGGGCGATGGGAGGCGAGAGCATCAGCGCGGCGAAGAAAAAGCTGGTGGCGCTCAACACGGTGCGCGGACACCGCGCCCCGCTTTCACCCGAGCTCCGCGAGGAGCTGGTGGCGGCCTTCCGTGACGAAGTGGCCCTGCTGGGACGGCTGATGGGTCGCGATCTGAGCCACTGGACGTAAAGGGCGCGTCCCCCCACCTAGAGCCAGTGATCCAGGCTTCGACCGATGAGCGCCGAGGTCCGCGCGATGTCGTCGCGGAACGACGCCGTCAGCTGCTGTTTCAGCTCCGGCGGGAGCGCCGGCGGCTTCCGCATGTTCCGCGTACGCAGGCGGCGGATCCAGTTCGCCGCCCGCACCGGGACCCAGGGTTTCACCGCCGACACGATCGCGCCGCTGGTGAAGAAGCCCTCGAGGGCGGTGCTCGCCGGCATGCCGCCGGGGGCATGGGGAGTATCGAAGTCGGGCGCGAACCCGGGATCGACGTCGACGAACCGGTACACGTCCTGCACCGCCCGCAGCGGACTGGGCTTGAAGTCGTCGATCAACAGCGCGTGGATCTGCTCGCGGGGGAAGGCCTCGAAGTACCGCTCCAGCTGCCGGGCGTAGCGGCTGACCTGCATCCAGCGCGAGTCGGGCCGGGCCCAGGCTGCGGTGGCGGTCAGCTCGCGCGCGGGGTCGAAGCGGCGGCCCCGCCGGCGAAGGTACATCAGGTAGTCCGAGTAGGCGCGCTCCACCGGCTGGCGAAGGGTACAGATGATCCGTGCGCCGGGCAGCGTCTCTCTGATCCGGTCGGCGGCTTGAGGACATTCGAGATAGATCGGGGAGGCTTCGCCTACCGCCGCCGCGTTTCCGGCGCCGGCGAAGAGCTGCTGGTACTGGTCCAGCGACTTTACCGGGAACCGATGGACATCCGGGTCGCCGTAGAGCAGTTCGCCGGTCTGGTTCAGCCCGTAGGCGAAATAGTTGGTCTCCTTCACCGGGCTCATGAACACCGCCGGATGCTCGGCGAGGTACCAGTAGAGTGCCGTGGTGCCCGCCTTCGCGGCGCCGACGAGAATAAAGGTCGGAAGTGTCACCGATTCCCCTGTCTAAACGTCCGGAAAGCAGCCGGACTCTTGCCCGGTTGCGAGAGCACCCTGTAACATTGAGGCCTCATTCGTCCGAATCGTTTGCACAATGCTACGCTGTCGCCAAGGGAGCCCGGCACCGCCATGCCCCAGCGCAAGACCTGGATTTCGCTCCTGATCCTGGTGATTCTCGGGCTGCACGCGCTGCCGGTGGTGTCCTATCAGGCTCAGGCGCAGACCCGTTGGCCGTTCCTGGCGTGGGCCATGTACGCGAAGTCGTATCCTCCGGGACCGATCCAGGTGGCGCAACGCCGTGTTCTGGGAACCACCTCGTCGGGATCGGAGCTGGAAATTACACCGGTCCTGGCCGGCCTCACCAAACCCGCGTTCCGGAACACCTATCTCGTGCCGCTGGCAAGGCATGACTCCGCGGCCGCCCAACGCTTGCTGAACCGGCTCAACCGGGGGAGCGATTCGATCGTCACGATCCGCCTGGAAGAGCTGACCTTGACCCTCACCGACAGTGGTGTCGTCCGGCGGGACCATCCAATCGTCACCTATCATGCCCCGCGGAATGAGGCGCTGACCCAGTGAAGCGATGGATCGACAAGTGGAACGCGTACTGGTTTCCCTTGACCTCCACTCAAAACCTCGCCGGCGCGCGGATTCTCGCCGTCGCCGCGCAGCTGTTCTGGTTCTTCCCCTCACTGGACCATCAGATCAATCTGGCCGCCAAGAACACCCACTTCGTCGACCCTCAACCGATCATCCGCGCCATCGCCTCCATCGTGCCGCGCGATGCCCTGTTCACGCCCGCCGGACTCAGGGTGGTCTACTGGGTCACCGCGGCTGCGGGGGTACTGGCGCTGATCGGGCTGTGTACGCGGGCCTCCCTGTTTGTCCTGGCGCTCGGAACCTGGTTTTTCGTCGGCCACGCGTATTCCTATGCCGACGTCCATCACCCCCAGGCGCTGTTCGCCATTTTCCTGATGACCTTGCCCTTTTCGCCGGCGGGAGCGAGCTACTCAATCGACGCGCTTCTCCGGCGCCGTCGCGCCGGCGAAGCGAGCCGCCCGAGCGCCGGGCCGCCCCGATCCGAGACCGCGATGTGGCCGCTCAAGCTGGTGCATGTATTGCTGGCGCTCACCTACTTCTCCACCGGCATCACCAAGCTGCTTTCCGGCGGTGTTGCATGGATGAATGGCTATACGCTGCAGAACCACATCTTCAACGACGCGGTCAACCGTGACATCCCCCTCGGCATCTGGCTCGCGCAGCAGCACACCCTCTGCATCCTGCTCGCCGTAGGCACCATCCTGTTCGAGATGTTGTTCTTCGTGTCCCTTTTCCTGCCCAGGATCGCCCCGTACTTCTTCATCGGCGGCATCCTGTTTCACGTCGGGCTCTACCTGACCTCGGGGCATCCGTTCTTCGAGCACATCATCATGAACCTCATGCTGCTTCTGTTCCTGGATCCCCAGCGGTTGCTCGGCTGGATCAATCGGCTCGAGCAGCTCGTGCCGGGCTTGCCGACGCGCAAAGACGCCCCTCAGCCCTCCTGAGTTCGGGATGGGCCGAGGGACCGTCGCCGCTTCCCCTTCTGCTTACATG
>JACCRH010000379.1 GCA_013813675.1 Gemmatimonadales bacterium | reverse complement strand
TGGCAGGCGCGCTGGACTACGCCCACCGGCAGCACGTCGTGCATCGCGACATCAAACCGGAAAACATCCTCCTGCAGGAAGGCCAGGCCATCGTCGCGGACTTCGGCATCGCGCGCGCCCTCGACCCCGGCGCCGCGGACCCGGGGAGGACGGCAATCCCGGCGCTCGGCACGCCAGCGTACATGAGCCCCGAGCAGGCGACCCGGCCCGAAGGGATCGACGGCCGCACGGACGTCTATGCACTCGGCTGCGTGCTGTACGAGATGGTTGGCGGGTGCGCCACCATTTACCGGTGCCACCGTGCAGGCCATTCTGGAGCAACATGCGGCGGCGCCCGTGCCGTCGCTCCGTGGGGTGCGACCCGATCTTCCCCTGGCGCTAGAGCAGGCGGTGACACGCGCCCTCCAGAAAGCGCCTGCCGATCGTTTTGCGACCGCCGGGGAGCTCGTCGATGCGATCGACGCGGCGGTCGCCGGGAAGGTGACGCGCCCCCGCCTGCGAACAATCGCGGTGGGGACAGCCGTGGCGCTTGGCGCGGCCGTGGCACTCCTCACCCGCGCGGAGCGCGGCAAGACCGCCGAGCGGGATGCCACGCTGGTGGCGATCGCGCCGTTCCGGGTCGCCGCGGCCGACCCTTCGCTCGCGTATCTGCGCGAAGGGATGGTGGACCTGCTGGCCGCCAAGCTCGGGACGGAGGCAGGGGCACGCCCGGTGAACCCGCGTTCCACCCTGAGCGCCTGGCATCGGCTCACCGGAGGCGATGGGCAGGAGATCGTCTCGGACGCCCCGCTCCGACTCGCCCAGCGGCTCGGTGCGGGCCGCCTGATAGACGGCAGTGTCGTCGGCACGCCCGGCGATCTCACCCTCTCGGCATCGCTGCTCCAGTCGCCCGACGGTCGGACGGTGGCCACCGCCAGCGTCGAAGGATCGGTCGATAGCCTCTCGCGTCTGCTGGACCGTCTCGTCGCGCGCCTGCTCACGATCGACGCCGGGGTCGACGTCTCGCGGCTCCCCGCCATGAGCACGTCGCTGCCGGCGCTCCGCGCCTTCCTCGCGGGCCGGACGGCGTTCCGGAGGGGAGAGCTCGATCAGGCGTTTCGCGAGTTCCGCAACGCGACCGTGCTGGACTCGACCTTCGCGCTGGCCGCGTTCGAACTGGTGCACGTGTCCCTGTGGCTCGATTGGGGGGACGACGCCCGCCGAGGGCTCCGCCTGGCCGAGGCAGGCCGGAGCCGGCTGAGCCGGGAGGACCTCGCCCTGCTCGCGGCCTGGCCCCTGATCACGCGCTTTCCAACCGGTCCGGAATTGATCGGTCGATGGCGGGCGGCGGCGGAGGAATTTCCCGACCGGGCCGAAATCTGGTATTGGCTGGGTGACGCGTACTACCACGCTGGGCGGGGGGTAGGCCTGGAAGACCGGCTCGGGCTGGCTCAGCAAGCGTTCCAGCGTGGATGGTCGCTGGATTCGGCGAACACGTTCGAATCTCTGGCGCCGGCGCAGTCGCCAGTCCTCGCGGAGCCGCTCAAGCACATGGTGGAGATCGCGCAGATGAAGCACGACACCGCGTCGGTGCTTCGGCTCGCGCGGATCGGACTGTCGACGGATTCGACCCGAGATCGCGCCTGGTACTTCCGCTGGCACCAGGCGCTCGCCCTCGGCGACTCGGCGCGACGCGCCTTCTGGGCCGATTCCGATCGCATTGACACCAGGGCCGTCGAGAAGATCAGTGCGTTCATCACGACCAGCGGGATCGGGTCGCAAGACTGGCTCCGCGCGACCCGGCTCGACACCCGCAACGAGGAGAACGGCCGCCCGGGGGTGACGGCGGAATCGCACTTGACGGCGCTGCTGAACGGCGGCCGGCCGCACGAGGTGTACCGCACGCTGCCGCTGCCCGACGATACCACCTGGGGTGTGGTCGGAAAGGTGATGGGGGCGCTGTACTGGGAGCAGGACACGAATGGAACGGGGGCCGCGGTCCGGCGGCTTGCGCTGATCAGCCACGGGCACCTCCGTTCAGGACGGGCGGGCATGCAACAACTTCGGGCTCTCTGTACCGCCGCAATCTGGCGGGCGGCCCACGCGGACTTCGCGGACGCGGCCACGGCCATCGGGCGTCTGCCGCACGCCATCCCTGCGGCCATCTCCGGATGGGACTCCATCAGGGCGACGCAGTACGCGAGCCTCTGCGCCGCGCTGCTCGACGCCATGCGCGCCGGTGGGCTCCACCTGCCCGATGCTCCGGTGAAGCTCGCCTCTGCCGATGAGGCCGCGCGGACCTACAACGCGATAGAATCCGTGCCCGCGAACCTCATTGTGGCTCGGCTGGGGGAGGCAGCGGGCAATCTCGACTTCGCTCTCCGAGCCGTGCGACGGCGCGCCGGCGATGCCGCCAAATTCCAGCCCTATCTCTCCACGTTCCTGC
>JACCRH010000368.1 GCA_013813675.1 Gemmatimonadales bacterium | reverse complement strand
GTGCGGGACGACCTGCCGGCGGGCGACGTGGTCCGGCGCGCCGAGGTGACCCGCGCGAGGGCCGAGCCGGCGCGGGCCCTGGTCCGGGTACTCCGGTCGCTCAAGCGAGAGGCCGAAGCGGCCGAAGTGGCTCGACAGTGGGAGCTGTGGTAGGAATCGACCGGGTGGTCGACTACCCCCGTCCCACCAGCACCTCCGCCCTCACTCCCAGGAAGAGGCCGGTCTCGACCACACCCGGCCTTCTCGCCAGTGCATCAGCGAGCGCGTGTGGGTCGTCGATGCCGTCGCGGAATCGGGCATCGAGGATGTAGTGGCCGTTGTCCGTGACAAATGGGGCCGCCTCTCCGCTCCGCATCCGGATCGCGGGGTCGGCACCGAGGCCGCGGAGAAAGTCGAGATGCGTGCTCCAACCGAAGGGCACCACCTCGACGGGGAGGGGTTTGCGCTCGCCCAGGCAGCGGACCAGCTTGGTCTCGTCCACCACGATCACCAGCCGCAGCGAGCTGAGCGCGACGATCTTCTCGCGCAACAGCGCGCCGCCGAGGCCCTTGAGGAGATCGCCGGCGGGGCTCACCTCGTCGGCGCCGTCGATGGTGAGGTCGATCCGTGGGTTGGCCATCAGGTCGGTGAGCGGGATACCCACCTCGTGCGCCAGGTCGCGAGTGGCGTTGGAGGTCGGGACGCCCACGACGTCGGAGAGCCGGCCCACGGCCAGCCGCCGGCCGATCTCGCGTACCACGGCGCTGGCCGTGGCGCCGGAGCCAAGACCCAACACCATGCCGGCCTGAACCAGGTCCACCGCCCGGCGCGCCGCGTCGAGGCGCGCGGCAGCGGCCGGGGCCTCCTCGTTCACGGCTGCCGCCAGCGGGCGCCGTCGCGGGCGATGAACTCGTCCGCGATGGCCGGTCCCCAGGTCCCCGCCGCGTAGTTGGGGAAGTGCTCGGGGTCCTTGTCGCGCCAGGCCTCGATCACCGGATCGACTACCTCCCACGCCGCCTCCACCGCGTCGCCCCGGGTGAAGAGTGTGGCGTCGCCCACCATGCAGTCGAGCAGCAGCGTCTCGTATGCCGAGTGGGCCGCCTTGCCGAACGCTTCGGCGTAGCTGAAGTCCATCTTGGCCGCCGTCATCCGGACGCCGACGCCGGGCACCTTGATGTCGAACGCGAGCGAGATCCCTTCCTCGGGCTGTACCCGGATGGCGATGACGTTGGGCGTGATGGTCTTTCCCTGGTCCAGGGGAAACATCAGGTGGGGCGGCTCCCGGAACTGGACCGCGATCTCGCTCACCCGCCGGGGCATGCGCTTGCCCGAACGGAGAAAGAACGGCACCCCCTGCCAGCGCCAGTTGTCCACTAGGAGTCGGAGGCCGGCCCAGGTCGCAGTGTCCGAGCTCGGGTCGACGTTGGGCTCCTCCCGGTACCCCGGCACCGCCGCGCCCTTGATGCTGCCCGCCCCATATTGCCCCCGCACCGAATAGTCGTGCATCTCCGCAGCCGAAAAGCGCCGGATGGCGCGGAGGACCTTGATCTTCTCGTCCCGGACGGCGTCGGCCTGAAACGCGACCGGTGGCTCCATCGCCGTGAGGCACATGAGCTGGAGGAGATGGTTCTGAAACATGTCCCGTACCACGCCGGCGTCCTCGTAGTAGCCGGCGCGATGCTCGACCCCCACGGTTTCCGCGGCGGTGATCTGCACGTGATGGATGTGATGGCGGTTCCACACCGGCTCGAAGATGGAATTGGCAAACCGGAACACCATCAGGTTCTGCACCGTCTCCTTGCCGAGGTAGTGATCGATGCGGTAGACCTGATGCTCCGCGAAGGCTTTCCTCACGGTGCGGTTCAGCGCCTTCGCGGTTTGCAGATCGTGCCCGAACGGCTTCTCGATAACTAATCGCACCCAGGGTCGGGTCGATCGCCGGTTGACCCGTTCCGCCACCCCGCTCCGCTCGAGGTGGGTGATGGTCCCGGTGTAGATGCTCGGCGGAATCGCGAGGTAGAAGAGCCGGCCATCGCTCTGCCGCCGCGCCGACTCGATCACGCCGAGGCGCTCCCCCAGGGCCGCGTAGGTGGCGCTCGCGGTGAATTCGCCCTGGACATAACTCAACCGCGGGGCGAATCGCGCCCAGGCCTCATCGTCGATCTCCCCCGCGGGGCTGGGATCGTCCGCGTCGCGTGCCGATTCATAGATGAGCTGCCGGAAGGCTTCCTCCGTCATCGGGTCCCGCCCCACCCCGACCAGGGCGAAATCCTCGTGCAGCAGCCCGTCGCACTGGAGATGGAAGAGCGCCGGAAAGAGCTTCCGCTTGGCCAGGTCGCCGGCGGCGCCGAAAATCACCACGGTACAGGCGTCGCCCCGCCTGAGCGGTTGCGCCAGCGCGGGGGCGTCGCCGCCGTGGACAACGGCGGGCACCTCGACCGAGACGGTCATGCGGGCTTCACCGCGTGGCCGCCGAACTGGTTCCGCAGCGCGGCGATGACCTTGGCGGAGAAGGACTCGTCCTGCCGCGAAGCGAAGCGCATCAGGAGCGAGAGGGTGATGACCGGCGCGGGCACGCTCTGATCGATCGCCTCCTGCACGGTCCAGCGACCCTCGCCCGAGTCGTCGACGTACCCGCGGATGTCCGCCAGGTCGGCGCTGTCAGCAAAGGCGCGCTCGGCCAGCTCGTTGAGCCAGGAGCGCACCACGCTGCCGTGATTCCAGACTGCCGCGATCTGGTGCAGGTCGAGGGTAAAGTCCTTCGAGTGGTGCAGAATCTCGTACCCTTCGGCGTACGCCTGGAGCATGCCGTACTCGATGCCGTTGTGCACCATCTTGACGTAGTGACCGGCGCCGGTGGGGCCGACATGGGCGAAGCCGCCCTCCGGCGCAAGCGTGCGGAAGATCGGCTCGGCGCGGGTGACCGCCGCCTCGCTGCCGCCGACCATGAGGCAGTATCCCACCTCGAGCCCCCAGATGCCGCCGCTGGTGCCGGCGTCGATCAGCTCGAGTCCTCTGGCCTGGAGGGCGGCGCCCCGGCGGATCGTGTCGTGGAAGTTGGAGTTGCCGCCGTCGATGATGATGTCGCCCTTGGTGAGCCCGGGCAGCAACTGCTCGATGGTCTGATCCACCGGCGCTCCGGCAGGTACCATGAGCCAGACGATACGCGGCGTCTCCAGCCGGCTCACCAGGTCGGCGAGGTCCCTCGCTGCCTCGGCGCCCTCGCCCGCGAGCTGGGTGACGGCGTCGGCGCTGCGGTCCCACGCTACGACGTCGTGCTCGCCCCGGAGCAGGCGGCGGACCATGTTGCCCCCCATCCTGCCGAGGCCCACCATCGCCAACTGCATTGATCTCGTCTCCCGTCGCGGTGGTAAGTGAATGGTCTGCATGCCGAGCGCGCCGAGAGCAAGCTCTGCCTCGGAGCGCCGGCCCAATGCCCCAAGATAGTGACGATTGACGCCCGAACGCGGTCTCCTTGTCACATTATCCCAGCTACGTTTGCTCTAGCAGTATGGCGACCGGACCAGCCGGCCGCTGGCACCTCAGGAGGTGAAGCATGAAGCCCCGCATGATTCCCGCCGTTCTATTCGTAACCACCTTGGCACTGCCAGGCTGCCAGAGCAACTCCAGCCCCGGCCAGGCTGGCAGCACCCGGTTCGATCCTCCCAGCACCGAGTTCGCGTCAGGGTTGGGCATTACTGCTCCTCCCCCGGTCACCCGTGATCAGGCGATGGCGATCGCGGCGGAAGCGGCCGGAGGGACCGCTCTGAGCGCCGGCGAAGAGACCGAGGGCGGCGAGCTCCTGTACGAGGTCAAGGTTCAGACCCCCTCCGGACGCAAGGAGGTGGAGGTCCGTGCCTCGGACGGCGCCGTGGTGGAAATCGAGCCGGACGACAACGACTAAGAGAGATTGACGCCGAGCGCCGCCAGTTGGCCGGGGAGCCGGTCACCGCTGGTGAAGTGAACCGTCTGCATACCGAGGGCACGGGCCGGCATCAGATTGGGGCCGCGATCGTCGATGAACACCGCGCGCCCCACCGGTGCCTGCGAGACGCCGAGCGCAACTTCATATATCCGGCGTGATGGCTTGGTATATCCCAGCCAGCAGGAGGTAAAGAACGCCTCGAAGATGTCACCCA
>JACCRH010000356.1 GCA_013813675.1 Gemmatimonadales bacterium | reverse complement strand
GGCGGCCATCTTCATGGCCGGCGGGTAGACGCCGGCGAGACACACGCCGGTGAGAAAGCGGCAGAGCAGCGCGGTGTGGTAGTCGCCGGCCCAGGCGAGGGCCGCGTTCGCGGTGGCGCCGAGCAGCCCCGAGACGACGAAGTACCAGCGGGAAGGAAGCAGGTCCGCGAGGTTGAGCAGCGCCGCGGCGGCGGTACCCACCACGAACCCGAGCTGGACCGTGGTGGTGAGCCATCCCGCTTCGGATACGCTGAGCTGCCACAGGGCGCGGTACTGGCCGGAGACGGCGCTGGCGGAAAACCAGAGCGACATCCCGAGAACCTCCGCCAGGGCGAGGAGGCCAAGGACGCGCCAGCGCCGCACGTCGCTCAGCCGGTCACTCCAGCGCCCGGGTGGCCGCTTCCCACTCCGCGAAGGCCGCCTCCAGCTCGACCCGCGCCACCTCCAGCTCGGCCCCCAGCCGATGCGCCCGCTCGGCCCCGCCCGGATCGAGGTACATGGCCGGATCCTCGAGCTGCCCCCGCAGGGCCGCCACTCGTCGCTCCCGCTCGCCGACGCGCTGCTCGGCCTCGGCAACGGCCCGCTCGGCGCTGCGGCGGGCTGAGTGCTGCCTGCGGCGGTCGTCCTCCGGACGCCGGGTGGCCTTCCGCTCCCGCACCCGGCGCGAGGCCTCCTCCTCCGCTGCAGCAACGGCCGCGGCATGCTCGCGCTCGACGCTCGCCACTTCCCATTCGGCGAAGCCGCCGTCGAACTCGGTGATCCGCCCCCGATGGAGGACCCACATACGGGTGGTGAGCGCCCGAAGAAGCGCGCGGTCGTGGCTCACCAGCAGCACGGTGCCATCGAACTCCTCGATCGCATCCTCCAACGCCTCGATGGACTCGACGTCGAGGTGGTTGGTGGGCTCATCGAAGATGAGGAAGTTCGCGCCTGAGAGCATCATCATCGCGAGCGCGACGCGCGCGGTCTCTCCACCCGACAGCGAGGCTGCGCGGCGCTGGACCGAGTCACCGGAAAAGCCGAACCGCCCGAGGTGCCCCTGGATCGGGCCCCTGCCCCATGACGGCCGGAGACTGGCGATGATCTCGTACAGCGTCCGCTCCTGGGGCACCTGCGCCAGATCCTGCCGGTAATGGGCGATGCGCACGGAGTCGGGGACCCGGATCTCTCCGGCATCCGGAGTGCGATCGCCGACGATGGCGCGGATGAGCGTGGACTTCCCGGCACCGTTCGGTCCGACCAGGCCGATGACGTCGCCCCGTCCCACCCGTGCCGAGAAATCGTCGAGCAGCGTCCGGCCCGCCACCTCCAGCCGAACGTCGCTCGCGACCAGGACCTGATCGCCCCCCCGCTCGTCGGCCGCGAGTCGCAGCGCCATCGCCTCCCCCTCCCCGGGTGGAAGGCTGAGCCGGCTCACCCGCTCCAGCCGGCGCCGGCGGCCTTTCGCCTGCGCGCTCTTCTGGCCGGCGATGTTGCGCCGGATGAAGTCCTCCTCCGCCGCCAGCGTCCGCGACTGTTTGGCGAAGGCGCGCTGTTGGGTCAGCCGGCGCTCGGTGCGCTGCCGTATGAATGCCTCGTAGTCGCCCGCGTACGCGACGGCGGTGCCGGCTTCGAGATGGAGCACGTGGTCCACGACCGCCTGGAGGAAGGCGCGGTCGTGGCTCACCACCAGGACCGTCGCGTCGAGCTGGCGGAGGTGGTTCTCCAGCCAGCGCGTGGTCTCCAGATCGAGGTGGTTGGTGGGCTCGTCCAGCAAGAGGAGGTCGGCTGGAGCCACGAGTTGGCACACCAGCCCGAGTCGTCCGCGCTCGCCACCACTGAGGCTCTCGACTCCGCGGCGCCTCGCATCGTCGGGGTCGAAGCCGAGGCCGTGCAGTACCGCGTCGATCCGGGCGGCGATGGTATAGCCGTCCTCCCGCTGGAAGCGCTCGAGGTCCCGGTCATATCGCGCCAGCGCCTGCGCAAGCGCCTGCTCGGTGACCCCGTCGCCCGCCTCGGCCAGGGCGACGGCCTGCTCCGCCAACGAGCGCTCCAGATCGAGGAGCCAGCGGAACGGCCCCGCGGCGGCCTCCCATACGCTCGCGGCGCCGGCAAAGTCCCGCTGCTGGTCCATGAGAGACGACTTGAGGCCAGTCGCCCGCGCTACGCTGCCGGCGCTCGGCGCGAGGTCGCCGGTGACCAGGCGGAAGAGCGTCGTCTTCCCCGCACCGTTCCGGCCGATGATACCCCACCGCTCTCCTCCCGTCACCGTGAAGGTGACGTTCTCCAGCAGCCGTGTGGCGCCGAACTCCACGGTCACGCCGGCAAAGGCGAGCTGGGTCAACGCCCGGTCCACTCCCGCCAGGTAGGCTCCGCGTCGCCGACCGTGAGCTGCTGCTGCCGGCGCACCAGCGGCATGCGGAGCAGGAGCGGCTCATCGGCCAGCTGCTCCAGCCAGCGGTCCTCGCTCAGCCGCGCGGCCCCGAGCCCGAGCTCCGCGTAGCGGCGGGAGCCGCGGTCCACCAGCGCCTCGACCCCGAACTTCTGGGCGAAGCGGCGGAGCTCGCCGGCCGAGGCCGCGCGCTCCTGGAGATCGACGAAGTGGGTCTTGATCCGCCGCTCGGCGAAGAAACGCAGGGCCTTGCGGGTGTCGGAGCTCTTGCGAATCCCGAAGATCTGGACTTCCATGGCGCCCAATCTAAACCAGCAGAGGCGCTCCGACGCTGAGGCGGCCGGTGCCGAGGTGGACTGCGTTCTGGCCGAACATGACTTGGCTGCCGACCTTGCGGTACGTCGCCAGGGTTCGGAGCGGCTCGACACCGCGCTCGGTGGTCTCCTGGTCGGTGGTGGTGACTACACACCGGTCGCAGGGCTTGACCACCCGGAAGCCGAGGCCGTCAATCTCGAACCGGTCCAGCGCATCCTCGAAATAGGGCTCCCCGCCCGCGATCACCAGGTTCGGGCGGAAGCGATTCATCGGGAGCGACTCGGCGAGCCGGCCGGGGCCTCCACGCGGAGAGTCGATTGCTGGAGCGTTGCACGAACCTGGGCGAGCCGGGGATGGGTGCGCTGGGTGACCAGGTTGCGATGTGGATCCACCACCATCCAGCGGCGGTCGTGGCGGAGGCCGAAGTGGTCGACCTCCCAGGTGGCGGGGGCGATTCCGGCCGCCGATTTGATCGGATACAGGACGATTGAGGCCAGGTGAAGGGTCAAGCGATCGCCCTCGGCAGATGCCCGCGGTACCCGGCCGATAGCCAGAGACCGGTTTGAGAAGTATGATAGTAGGTGACCCTCCGCTTGGTTGCGAGGCGATCAAATTGTCAAGCATGGGCGAGACTTCGCGGTTCAATATGGCCACCCCTTCAGAGCCGGACCTGCCCGGCCTTCCCGACCCACGCCCTAAGTGGAGCGTCGTCCAGATTGTGGTGGGTCTCGGCGCGCTGATGCTTGTCGTTCTCCCGGCCGTGGTCGCGGGATACGGCCTCCTGCCCGTCTATCGCATGCACGCGCGGTTCCTGGTTTTCTACAGCCCATTCGCCTGTCTTCTGGTGTTGGGGTACCTCACGTACGTTCGAGAATGGCTCGTCCGGCTGATGTTCGCCAGGTTCCTCCAGGCTTCGAGGGAGCCTCACTACCATTCACACCACGAGCCCTTCTACGAGTCTTGGAAACGTGCGATAGAACGAGCGAGCAGTACACTGCTCGCGCTTGCCCCGGCCTCCTGGTCTGCGTCTCGTTCTACTGCATGAATCGCTATACCACGAGGCTCAACGAATCCATTGCTCTCGCCAGCGGGATGTACGCCGAGCGTCTCGATCTGGGCGGCGAGATCGAAACCGCCACCGTCACGCCCGACTCGACGGCCGGTTCGGACTCGCGGACAATTCGGGAGCTTCCAACCGAGCCAGGGCAACCACTCGAGCGCTCGGGCGGCCCGGCCCTGGGGCCTGGGGCGAGATCGTCCGAGCCGGCGGAGGTGCGGGCCTACGTTCTCCGAGAAGCAGCGATCGACGACATCCCCTTCTTTGGCGAGCTCACCGTGCTGTACATCACGGCGTTCGCCGCCGCCGCTGTCGCCTTGCTCTTGATGGCCCTCAAGGAGTACGGGAGGGCCACGATGGGCTTTTCCGACGAAGAACTGGTACTAGGACGGCCCCATGAGAGCGATTCGTGAGCCGTGTGGCGCGGCCCGGTAAGCGCCGCTCCCGCCGTTAACATCAGTCAGGCGATGTGCCGATGCGCTTCTGCTGCGCGAGCCACTGCGCCAGGCGGGTAAGAAAGAGGCAGACAAACTGATGGGTTGGCTGATCGGTAAGCCGGCCCATGGCGTCGAACTTCTCATGAGCGCGGGCGACGAGCACCTCCGGTTGCTGCATCACCGGCGAGTTGGTCAACACGAAAGCCTGCCGGAGCTGTGCTTGGCTGCGCGCGGTCCCCGCCAGCCCGGTGGATGCCCCCATCAGCGCCGTAGGTTTTCCCTCGAGCGCGCTCTGGCGCAACGGCTGGGACAACCAATCGACGGCGTTCTTCAGCACGCCCGGTACCCCGTGGTTGTATTCGGGGGTGACGAGGAGAAGACCGTCCGCGCTCCGGACGGCTCTTCTCAGCTCTCCCACCGCCACCGGAACGCCGTCGCGCTCCAGATCTTCGTTGAAGAGCGGCAGGTCTTTGAGCTCGCGCACCTCGATGATCAGCTCGGGCGGGGCCAGGTCTCGTGCAGCCGACAGCAACGCACGATTGTACGAGGCGGCCCGGAGGCTGCCCGCGATGCCGATCACGCGGAGGGTCGTCGGCCCCACAGCTCTGTCGGTCATCTCGTTCTCCCGGAGGTTGCTCGTCAACTAGCGTGGCCGCTCGCCTCATGACTGCTCGCCCCGCGAGCGGGGGCAATCCGGCAGAGGATGATCTCGGGCTCACTGTTCAGCCGAATGGGCAGCGTGCTGCAGCCGAGCCCCACGCTCACGACCAGCGTGCCACCGTGCTCCATCCGGAAGCGGCCTCGATTGTAGTCCCGCGACAGAGGACCTACGGCGACGTGCAGGGGTGTCCCCCCCGGTAAGGCAATCTGGCCACCGTGGGTGTGTCCACAGAGTGCCAGGTCGAAGCGCTCCCCGTCGAGATCCAGCAGGTTGGCCGGGGCATGCATTAGCACGATGCGTGCCCCGTCGGCGCCGGCGAAAGCCGCGCGGGCGTCCGGCTCGCCCGACAGAAAATCATCGAGGCCGCAGATCCAGATGTGCTGGAAGGGAGGCGGCAGTCTCAGATTCCGATTGGTCAAGACCTCGATTCCGGCGGCTTCGAGGCCCCGAATGACGTGACCTGCACCGTTCCAGTAGTCGTGATTTCCCAGCACGGCAAAGCGGCCCAGGGGCGCGGGTATTTGGGCCAGCAGGGGCGCCAGCCAATCAATGTGGCGGGCGTCGAGAGAGACGAAGTCACCGCCGAGCAGCAGTACGTCCGGCTTGGCGAGATTGAGCGCCTCGCATCCCCGCTGTAGAACCCTCGGGTCTGTCGTAACCCCCGCGTGGAAGTCGGATGCGAAGGCCACCGTGAGTGAGGGTGCGCCGGTCGCGTCCCCCGAGAGCCCGACGTGGTGCTCGACGGTCCGAACCACGGGCCCGAATCCGAGTCGCTCGGAGAGTCGAGCCGGCCAACCATTCCAGTAAAGGAGCGATTGCAACCGGTCGGCCAGTTGCCAGAACCGGGGTTGGGGGCGTGCCACCTAATGGATCTGCTGAGATCGCTGATACTTACGCAAGGAAACATCTCTCGAAGCTGAGCGGCGCTGAAACCGAGCGCTCGGACTGCGATGACTCATCTTGAGCCCAGATTTACAGGTCAATGGTTGGGCCGGAAACGCTGACCGGGCCGACAGAGCCGCTACCCCGATCGGAACGCATCTTGCCATAACCCCTTGGGAGCCCGCTTCACGCCGGCGCCTTATACGACGGACCAGCCCCCAACATCGGCTGAAGGCTTTCGCCTTGTGTCACCGGGTAACGGCTTCAGATTGGCTGAACCTACACCAGCGCCGCTGCCTTTTTCTACCCGCACCCGACTCGGCGGGCGCGACCGCTCGGTTCGGATGCCGGTCACATCTCGCGTCCGTAACAGGCAGGAAATGCAGGTAGGTCAATTCGGGCAGGGACCCATCGCCTCGGATCCAGGACTTGCAGTCTAACTGGTTATGGAATAGAGAGTTTCTCAGGCCATGATCCGAGCTCAGCCCCCTCAGACCACCCCCGTGCTCGAGCGTCTTCGGATGCCCGAGCCAGGTCACGATTCGGAGCCGATCTCGATGGCGCACCGGTCTGAATCGGTTAAGGGAGCTAGGATCCACGTGTTGACGGTAGCGCTGGAAGATTACTTCCACGTCACACCGCTCCAGTCGGTGGTCCGACAAGACCGCTGGTCCCGGTTCGAAATGCGCCTGGAGGCCAGCACCCGGCGCGTCCTCGATCTCCTCGATGAATGTGGCGCTCGTGCCACATTTTTCGTGCTCGGCTGGGTCGCCGACGCCGCACCGGAGTTGGTCCGTGAGGTGGTCGCGCGCGGCCATGAGGTCGCCAGCAAGGGCTACCATCATCGAGATCTTCGAGGCCTCGGCCGGGAAGCCTTCCGGGAGGACGCCGTCCGCGCGCGGGAGGCCTTGGAACGGGCCACCGGACGCCGCGTGTTGGGATACCGGCTAGCTCAGGAGTGGCTGCGACCCTCGGATCTTTGGATGCTCGAGGTCTTGGCCGAATCGGGATACGCCTACGACTCGAGCATCCGGCTCGTATTCCGGACCTACGCCGGCGAGCCATGGCGCAAGTTTCCACACCGGGCCGCGATCGCGGGCCGGCCGTTCCTCGAGGTCCCACTTTCCTCGATTCGGTTGCTTGGCGTAGATGTTCCCATCGCAGGCGGGAACTATTTCAGGCAGTTCCCACACAGTCTGGTGAAGCGGGCGGTCGCCTATTGGGATCGCCACTATGACGCGCCATATGTGATGTACTTCCACACGTGGGAGCTCGATCCGGACCAACCCCGGATCAACGGCGTCCCGATCCGCCAGCAGATTCGGCAGTACCGGAACCTCCGGAAAATGCCGAGCATGGTGCGGCATTATCTCCAGAGCTACTGCTTCACCAGCATAGAGAAATACTTCGAGCTCGGCGAGTACCCCGCCCTCGGTGAGTTGGCGGCGGACTCCACGAGGAGCCGGTCGTCCGCGGCGGTAGCGGAGACCACGGGTCCCGTTGCCGGCGTGCTGACCGCCGTCACGGTGGTCGTCCCTTGCTACAATGAGCAGCAGTCGCTCGCCTATCTCGGAAACACCTTGCGCAGCGTCGTCGAGGAGTTGGGAGATCGGTACCGCCTCAGCTTTGTGTTCGTCGATGATTGCAGCACCGATCACACCTGGCAGTCGTTGCACACGATCTTCGGTGCCGACCCGCGCTGCACATTGGTTCGCCATGACCGGAATCGCGGCGTCGCCGCGGCGATTCAGACCGGCCTTCATTGCGCCACAGCCGATATCGTCTGCTCGATGGATTGCGACTGTACCTACGACCCGCACGACCTCGGTCGAATGATCCCGTTGCTGACCGACGGCGTGGACGTGGTCACGGCGTCGCCCTACCATCCGCAGGGAAGCGTGAAGAACGTTTCGCGCTGGAGACTCTTCCTGTCGAAGAGCCTGTCGCGACTGTACCGTGTCGTGCTCCGGCAGAAGCTGTATACCTACACCAGCTGCTTCCGGGTGTACCGTCGCCAGGCGGCCATCGGCATCTCCGTGGAGCGCGGCGGCTTCTTCGGCGTCACCGAGATGCTCGGACGCCTCGACCTGGCTGGGCGGCGCATCGTCGAATTCCCGGCGACGCTCGAGGCCCGTATGCTGGGCCGCTCCAAGATGAAGATCCTGCGCACGATCGCCGGCCATCTGAGCCTCCTCACCCAGCTGACCTGGCTCCGTCTTCGGGGCGGTCACGCCGTCGAGTCGCCGGTGCCGCGTCCCGCTCATGAGTAGCGTCGGCATCGTCGGCGGAGGGCTCCTCGGGATGTCCCTGGCCGCGAAACTCACCGGCCAAGGCCACCAGGTCACAATCCTCGAAGCTGCGCCGCGATCCGGCGGCCTCGCCGCACCGGCGCGGATCGGCGACTACACCTGGGACCGGTTCTACCACGTGGTGCTGCTCTCGGACGAGTACCTGCGCGCGCTCCTGGACGAACTGGGGCTCACCGAGCGGCTGCATTGGACCCCCACCCGTACTGGGTTCTACATCGACGGCCGGCTGCGATCCCTCTCCAGTACCTTGGAGTTCCTCACCTTCCCCGCGCTCGGGCTGCTGGACAAGGCTCGGCTCGGCGCCACGATCCTGTATGCCTCCCGGATCCGGGAGTGGGCCCGGCTGGAGGCGGTTCTGGCCAGCGCCTGGCTGAAGCGCTGGTCCGGGAAGCGCGCCTGGGACCGGCTCTGGCTCCCGCTGCTCCGCGCCAAGCTGGGTGATAATGCGGAAGTGGCCAGCGCGGCGTTCATCTGGGCCATCATCGCCCGGATGTATGGAGCTCGGCGGACGGGCATGAAGCGGGAGACCTTCGGGTACGTCGAGGGCGGCTACGCGTCGGTCCTCCAGCGGTTCGATGAGCACCTCGGCGGCCTGGGCGTGGAAAGCATCTACGACGCGCGCGCCACCGAAGTGCGAAGCACGAACGGGCGGGTTCAGGTGGCGACCGCGAGCGGCAGCCGCGAGTTCGACAACGTCATCCTGACGATTCCCTGCTCCCGGATCGCTGATGTGTGTCCACAGCTCACCGAGCCCGAGCAGAGCCGCCTCCGGGCCGTGCGTTATCAGGGCATCGTGTGCGCGGCGCTGCTGCTCGAGCGCCCACTCGCCGACTATTACATCACCAACATCACTGACGCGCGAGTGCCCTTCACGGCGGTGATCGAGATGACCGCGCTGGTCGACCGGCGCCATTTCGGCGGGCACGCGCTGGTGTACCTGCCGAAGTATCTCACCCAGCAGGAGCCGTTCTGGGAGAAGACCGACGCCCAGATCGAAGCCGAGTTTCTGAGCGCGCTCGAGGAGATGTACCCGCACTTCCGGCGGGAGCAGGTCAAGGTCTGCCAAGTGTCCCGGGTCCGCGAGATGCTGGCGGTCACTACCCTGAATTACTCGGCCATGCTCCTGCCCCCGACCGGCACGACGGTGGAGCGCGTCTTCGTCGTCAACTCCGCCCAGATCGCCAACGGAACCTTGAACGTCAACGAGACGCTCGGATTGGCGGATCGGAAGGCGCGAGAGCTTGGTTCCCTCCTCCGGAGCCCGCGAGCCGGGTCCCCGGTTCACGCGGGGGCTGCGTGAACAAGCCGATCGCGAGCGTCTCGCTCGATCTGGACAACCTCTGGTCGTATCAGAGGACTCACGGCGATCCCGGCTGGAAGGAGCGCAGGTCGTACCTGCCCGCGCTCATGCCGCCGCTTCTCGACCTGCTCGACGAGCTTTCGTGCCGGATCACCTTTTTCGTTATTGGCGCCGACGCCGCGATCCCGGACAACGTCCCGTGGCTTCGGATGATCACCGCTCGCGGGCACGAGGTGGGCAACCATTCGTTCCACCACGAATGCTGGCTGCAGAGCTACAGTCGGGATCAGATCATCACCGACATCAGCATGGCCGAGAACGCGATAGTGGCCGCGACCGGAGAGCGGCCGTTGGGCTTTCGGGGCCCGGGATTCAGCTGGAGTCCCGGGCTGCTCGAGGTGCTCGCCGAGCGGGGGTACCTCTACGACGCCTCCACCCTGCCGACCTACATCGGGCCGCTGGCCCGGGCCTACTTCCTGGCCACGGCGCGGCTCAGCGCCGAGCAACGGCGCCGGCGCCGCGAGCTGTTCGGCTCGTTCCGCGACGGCATGCGGCCGGTGGGCGCGTACCGCTGGCAGCTCCCCTCCGGACGGGCACTGGTGGAGATCCCGGTCACCACGATCCCCGTCGTCAAGACGCCGTTCCACATGAGCTACCTGATTTACCTGAGTCGGTTCTCCCGAGGCCTCATGCGGGGTTATCTCCGCGCGGCGCTGGCGCTGTGCCGCCAGGCGGGAGTCAACCCCAGCTTCCTGCTGCACCCGCTGGATGTGCTTGGCGCCGAGCACGCCCCTGAGCTCATGTTCTTTCCCGGCATGGATCTGCCCGCGAGAGACAAGCGGGCGATCGTACGGGAGGTGATTGGCGTTCTGGCCGAGCATTTCACGCTGGTGCCGATGAGCTCGCATGCCGCGCAGGCGGTGGCGCAGGAACGGCTCGCGGTGCTCGAGCCTCGGGCGCAAAGGGTCGAAGCAGCAGGCTGAGCCGACTACCAGCGATCGCGATGCAGTGTCCCCCGACCCTGGAGTTTCCAACGATGGCCCCGCACAGTCCCACCCGAGCTCTGGTCATTGGATCAGAGGGCAACATCGGCGCTCCACTGCTCTCCCATCTTCGGTCGGTGGGATACGATGTGCTCGGGCTCGATCTGCGTCCGGGGTGGCGCGAGGATTACCTCACCGGCGACATCACCCACCCGGTGGACCTCATCCCTGCGTTCGATTGGCGCCCCGAGGTGGTATTTCTGATGGCCGCCACGGTCGGGCGTATGGTGTGCGAGCAGGCCGCATCGCTGGCGGTGTCGACCAACGTGGCGGGGGTCAACAACGTGCTCCAGCTGTGCAAGCGCGCCAAGGCCCGCTGTGTGTTTCTCTCCAGCTCCGAGGTCTACGGACCCAACTGCGATCCGATGGACGAGGTGCGCTCCACCCCCCAGCCCAACAACCGCTACGCCCTCACCAAGTGGCTGGGTGAGCAGCTCGTCGAGTATGAGGCGCGCGCGTCGGGGTTGCGGGCGGTCACCCTTCGCCCCTGCATGGTCTACGACGAGAACGAGACGGTGGGAGAGCACCGGTCGGCGATGATCCGCTTCGTGTCCAACCTGGCCCGCGGACGGCCGATCGAGGTGCACCGGGGCAGCGCCCGCAGCTGGCTGCACGTCTCGGACGCGGTACGGGCCATCGAGGCGGCGGCTCGGGTGGACGAGTACGCGGTCATGAATCTGGGGCATCCCGAGGTGGTCCCGATGGCGGATCTGGCGGAGATGATCCGGGCCGAACTCAACGCCTCGCCCGAGCTCGTGGTCACGACGGAGCTGCCGCCGAAGATGACGCTGATCAAGCGGCCGACGCTGGATCGACAGCGATCGCTGCTCGGATACGAGCCCGTCGTGGGTATCGCCGAAGGGGTCCGGCGGGTCTGCGCCCGGCATCGTCGGCCGGCCCTGGTCGAGATGCCCAACATGCCGCTCGCGGCCGAGCTCTGAGCCGCCCGCATGCCGTGTGTCGTAGGCCCGGGGGAACCAGTGTCTGAGGCGCTTGCCGTGAGCACACTCGAGCTCGAGCTCGTGCCCTGTCCGCTCTGCGGTGCCGAGGAGGGGGAGCCGGTCGCGGTAGGGAGCGACTTCGGCCACGGCGCGAGCCGCGAGAGCTTCCTGGCTCTCGACTGCCCGGCGTGTGAGCTCGTTTATCT
>JACCRH010000352.1 GCA_013813675.1 Gemmatimonadales bacterium | reverse complement strand
TCGTGCTGATCCTCTGTGGCGCCACCATCCTCCCCCTCCGCCTCAGCGCCCAGCGGATCGAGACCATGGAGATCAGCTCCGGCGGGGTGGAATGAGCGGGGCCGCCCTGGCGGTCGATCTGTTCAGCGACACCGTCACCCGCCCCACCGCCGCGATGCGGCGCTTCATGTGCGACGCCGAAGTGGGCGACGAACAGCAGTTCGAGGATCCGTCGGTCAACCGCCTCCAGGAGATGGTGGCGGACCTGCTGGGCAAGGAGGCCGCCCTCTTCCTGCCGTCCGGCACGATGTGCAACCAGGTCGCCTTCGCGGTGCACTGCCGGGCGGGAGACGAGATCCTGCTCCACGAGACGGCGCACCCCCTGCTGTACGAGGCGGGCGGTGCCGCGGCGCTGATCGGCGCGGTGTTCCGGCCGCTCACCGGGCCGCGGGGCATGTTCACCGCCGCACAGGTGCGCCAGGCGGTGCGCCCGGCGGTCCACTACATGCCGCGAACCCGGGTGGTGTCGGTGGAGCAGACGGCGAACATCGTGGGCGGGGTCTGTTGGCCGATCGGGGAGATCGAGGCGGTCTGCCGCGCGGCCCAGGACGCGGGTCTCGTCCGCCATCTCGACGGCGCGCGGCTGATGAACGCGGTGGTGAGCAGCGGCACGCCGGCGCGGGCCTTCGCGGATCATTTCGACTCCGCCTGGCTCGACCTCACCAAGGGTCTCGGCGCGCCGGTGGGCGCGGTGCTGGCCGGATCGCGCGGGTTCATCGAGGAGGCCTGGGTCTTCAAGCAGCGCCTCGGCGGGGCGATGCGGCAGGCGGGAATCATCGCGGCCGCGGGGATCTACGCCCTCCGGCACCACGTGGACCGCCTGGCGGAAGATCACGAGCGCGCCCGGCGGCTCGCAGCCGGACTCGCCGAGCTGCCGGGCATCGCGGTGGACGCGGCGCGGGTGGAGACCAACATCGTCATCTTCGACGTGCGCGGCACCGGGATCAGCGGAGACGAGTTCGCGGCCCGCACGCTGGCGTCGCACCGGGTCCGGTTCAGCGTGATCGGCCCGACCACGGTCCGCGCCGTGACCCATCTGGACGTCCCGCCGGGCGGCATCGAGGTCGCCCTGGCGGCCGCTCGCGCGGCGATCGCCGAGGTGGCCCGGCGTTAGCCATTTTCGACTTCCCCCACTTTCCTGGTGGTCCCATGCACCGATTCTCTTGGCTGGTGTTCCTCCTTGCTCTCGGCTGCCGACCCCAGGAACGGGCCTCCCTCCCACGTGACCGGACCGACCTGCTCACCTCGGGCACCTGGGTCGACCTCTCGCACGATTTCTCCAGTGAGACCATCTACTGGCCCACGGCCAAGCCCTTCGCCCTCGCGGTCGTGTCCGCGGAGGTGACGCCCGCCGGCTACTACTACGCCGCGAACGATTTCTCGACCTCGGAGCACAGCGGCACCCACCTGGACGCGCCGATCCACTTCGCGGAGGGGCGGCACACGGCGGACCAGGTACCGCTCGACCGGCTGATCGGTCCCGCCGTGGTGCTTGATGTGGTGGCGAAGGCGGACGCGGACCGCGACTACCGGCTGGACCTGCCGGCGCTGGAGCGGTGGGAACGGGAGCACGGGCGCATTCCCGAGGGAACGATCGTACTGCTGCGCACCGGCTGGTCCAGCCGGTGGCCCGACAAGAAGCGTTATCTCGGGACGATGAAAGCCGGTCCAGCCGGCGTGGCCGAGCTACACTTTCCCGGGATCGACTCTTCCGCCGCCCGCTGGCTGGCGGCGGAGCGCAGGGTCAAGGCGGTCGGCATCGACACGCCGAGCCTCGACTACGGCCAGTCCACCACCTTCGACGCCCACCGAATCCTGCTGGGGGAGAATATTCCCGCCTTCGAGAACCTGACCAGCCTCGAGCGTCTGCCGCCGACCGGCGCCTTCGTGGTGGCGCTACCGATGAAGATCAAGGGCGGCAGCGGAGGGCCGCTGAGGATCGTCGCGCTGACTCCGTAACGCTGCCGTTTCCCGTTCTCCGCCGCATTAACCCGGTCCCGGCCCTTCACAATGCACGGCCTACCTTGGGCGCGCCATCGGAACCTCGCGCCGCGTTCGCGCGCGATCCACCCAAGGAGGAACCATGTCCCGCATCACCCGCTTCATGGCGCTCGCCGCGGCTGCCGCTCTCGCCGGCTGCAGCGATCACACCGGCCCCGACGCTCCACCGCACATCGCGGAGGCCAGTCGGGACACGCCGGCCGGCGCGCGAGAACGGCTGGCCCGCCGGATCGCCGTCGCCCTGGCCGACGAAAGCTTCCGGACGCAGCTCAAGCAGGACCTCGACCGCTCTCCGGTCCGAGAGGGCAAGCTCCACCTCCAGCGCTATCTCTCCTCCTTCTCCGCGCGCGCTACCGACGCGGTCGCTCGGGTCACGGGTGAGGCCAGCAGCGTCGTCGCGCTCGAGGCCCGCCGGGCGCCCGCGTTGGAGCTCTATCTGCCGGTGCCGGCCCACCGCTCGGCCTGGACCGGTGACGATCGCATTCTGGTCGCCACCACCGGCGACGAGCGCCAGCCCCCGATCGCCTTTTCTCCGAAAGGGGAGCGCTTCGTCCTCAGTCCCACCAGCCCGCCGGACGTGCCGGTGCTGGCGCTGGTGCCGGTGGAGACCGATTTCGACCGCTTCGGTCCCGAGGCCGATCTGCAGGGAGAACCCAGCGGCGGTGGGTCCACTCCGCCGCCGGGACTGTATCTGACCAGCTCCCACCTGGTCGAGACTTTCGAGAGCTGGGTCAAGGGCGCCCCCGAGATCGAGTTTCACATGCTCGGGCAGGCTGGCAGCACCGATTCCCTGACCTCCCTCTCGTGCGCGGGAGGCACGGCCTCGGGCTACTACCGCTTTGACCAGAACACTCTCGATTGGACCGGCAGCGCGCTGCTGATCAACCAGACGCAGCTCAACAACTACAAGAGCACCCATCCCAACCAGAACTTTCGCGTCTTCGTGGTCGAGGACGACGACACCTCCTGCCAGATCAAGACCGATCCGTCCCGATTCTCCAATCTGGTGCGAGCGGTCGAGGCAGCCTATCCGATGTTCACCGGCGGGCGCGACAGCACCGGGAGCAGTCTGCAGAAAATCTGGAAGCGGGCCAACGCCCTTCAGCGGCTTCTCAAGGCCTTGGCGTCGGTGATCAAGACCAACGACGAGCTGGTAGGCAACGCGGTGGAAAGCAGCGTGGCGGGGGAGTCGTATCCCAACGCCAACTGGGTCATCAAGGGGGACAACAACCGGACGAACGGCTGGATCAACCTGGTCATGAAATAACTGGCTCGCGATTGACGGTCCGTTGACAGCGCAGTCTCATCTTCCCTTCACCGACTAACCCGGGCCGTCAATGCCGCTTCGCCCCTCCCTCCTGCTGTCCCTCCTGGCGGCCGCTCCGCCAGTCGCCGCTCAGACGCCGGCCGGCAATGACGGCTGGCATCTGGGCGGCGGGGTCGAGGTGGTGCGGTTCGGCCATGTGGCGGTCAGCGATGCAGCGCCCGGCGTCGCCGCGGCGGTTCGACCGTCGGCCCGGCCAGCGATCCACCTCTCGGTGGAGCGAGGCTCCGGCGCTTGGGGGGTGGAGCTCGAGGCCGGGTGGGCGGGTGGGCACCTCGAAGCCGGAAACGATGCCCTGTCCATTCAGGACCGCTCGTCGGCAGTCTCCCGGTACCGCCTGGCGCTCGGTATCGCCCGGCGGGTCGCGGCGGTCGGCAACGGAACCGTGGGGTTCGCCCTCGTTCCCACCCTGGACCTCTGGGCGGTGAGTGGCGAACACCGGCTGCGTGCCGGGGCGGAAGGACGGCTGGTGCTCCGCATCCCGTTGGGGTCAGTCGAGCTGGAAAACCGGGTCGGAGTCGGGCTCTCGGGAAACCCCGTCGACCTCACGGACATCGGAGAAGCGTCGGACCTTCGCGGGCTGCGGACGGTATTCGTGGGTCTCGGCCTGTGGTTTGGAGTATGAGCCCGGCAGGGCGCGGTCAGGCGGCCACGCGGTTCCCGCACCCCTCACAGAACCGGCTGTCGAACGAGAGTGCGAAGCCGCAGCGAGGGCAGGCAGCCGGGGCCGGCAACCTGCCGCCGCAGGTGGAGCAATACGCCGCGTCCGGCTCGGGGCGCGGACCACACGAGGGGCAAGATGGGGCACCCGGCGGCGCCGGCGCCGCAGCGAAGCGAAGGGCTCGGACCCTATGAGCGATCAGGGCCTCGACGTCGTCGGGCACCCCCGCCCCATCCTCCATCCGGAGTGCGTCGAGCGCTTCGGCGGTGTATCTGTCCTTGAGGTACCCGTAATCGGCGTCCGAGAGCTTGCCGGTCTCCCGGTCGAACTCGATCTCCTTCAACGCCAGCAACGCCACGCCCCTCGGCGTCTCGTCCTGTTCCACCGGTTCCTCCACCAGGTCCGGCGGGGCCGGCGGGCCCAGCAAAGGCCGCAGTACCAGCCAGAGTGCCACCAGGCCCACCAGGGCCGCGGCCACCGCCTCGGTGAGCATCAGTCCTCGACCTCGGCCAGGGCGCGGCGCAGCCGCTCTATTTCCTCGGGCGACCCCGGAGCCGACGCCGCTCTCGCCGCTGGGCCCGTTCGATCCGCGCCAGGGCGCAACTCGGATCCTCCCGCGCCGCCGGCCTCCGACACGATTACCCGCCGGCGCGCGAGTACCGCGACCAGCGCCCCTCCCGCCACCACGATCGCCGAGCCGGGCAGCAGGTAGCCCCAGAGATTGAAGCCCTCGGCCTTCGGCGCCATCAGGGCCTTCTCGCCGTACGTCGCCACGAAGGCGTCGACGATCTGCTGCGCCGTCTTCCCCGCCCGGTCCAGCTCCACCACTTCCCGATGAAGCTGGGGCGAGTAGGTGCAAGTGAAGTCAGTGGTGCGGCAGGTGAAGATGTCGAGGGTGCACCCGCAACTGCACGCCAGCCGGTGCTCGATCGCCTTGATCCGCTCGTCGTAGTCCGCGATCTCCGTCGGCGCACGCGGCCGCCCCGCCGCGGCGGGGTCGCGGAGCATGCCCACCTCGCCTTTGCCCGCCAGGGGATCCTGACCCTGGATCGGTATCACCGCCCCGGCGCCCAGCCAGCCGAGAAACCCACGGCGGGACAGCGCGCTCATTCGACGCCCGATCCGGTGCCCGCCAGCGTGGCCTGATACCCGGGCTGCACTCTGCGGGGCGACGCGAGCATCATCCCACCGCCGGGCCACATCGTCACCAGGCCACCGAGTGCCAGCACGAACCCGCCGAACCAGACCCACCACACCAGCGGATTGATGGTGAAGCGATACACGGCCTCTTCCGTGCCTCCCACCGACCCCGCGAAGGTGATGTAGAGGTCCTCCTGCAGGTTGCTCCGGATGCCCACCTCGGTGGACGGCTCGAAGGTCGGCCGGCGAAAGCTGTCCACGTGCTGGCGCTTTTCGGAGGTGAGCAGGCCGGTCGGCCGGCCGTCCTTGGCCACCGAAACCGTCGCGGCGCTCACGATGCGGTTGAGGGCCTCGAACTGCGACACGCCCATGTGGGTCAGGGTGTACGTGTGGCCGAACGGGCTCGCGAGGGTGGCCGACTCGCCGGGCTTGAGCGTGGCCTCGATCTCCCGCCGGAACGCCATTCCGGAAAAGGCCACGAAGTAGATCAGCACGCCGGCGTGCACCAGGTAGCCCCCGTACCGGCGCCGGTTCCGCGCCACCAGGCGGGCCAGTGCGATCGCCGCCGATTCCCCGTGCATCCGCCGCCTCGCCCGCACGCCCCGGTAGAACTCCTGCGCGATGGTCCCGGCCACGAACCCGGCCAGACCGAGCGCCATGAGAGCGTACAGATCCCGCGCGCCGGCCGCCAGGAGCACCAGGCCGGTCACCACACCGGATGTCACCGGCCAGGTGAATTGCCGCCGAAGGTTGGCGGGCGATGCTTTGCGCCAGGCGATGAGGGGCCCGATCCCGGTGAGCCCGAGCAGCAGCAGGCCGAGCGGGACGTTCACCCGATTGAAGAACGGCGGCCCGACCGTGATCTTGCTGCCCCGCACCAGCTCGGAGAGGATCGGGAACAGCGTTCCCCACAGCACCGAGAACGCGATGCCCACCAGCAACAGGTTGTTGAAGAGGAACGCCGCCTCGCGGCTCAGCACCGACTCGAGCTGCACCTCGGCCTTGAGCGACGGCCAGCGGGTGTAAAGCAGGGTGAACGACAGGATGCCGCAGACCACCAGGAAGGCGAGGAAGAAGTACCCCACGCTCGACTGGGTGAAGCTGTGCACGCTGGCGATCACCCCGGAGCGGGTGATGAACGTGCCGAAGATGCTCAGCAGAAAGGTCCCGATAATGAGCCCGAGGTTCCAGCGCTTGAGCATGCCGCGCTTCTCCTGGATCATCACTGAATGGAGAAACGCCGTCATGGTGAGCCAGGGGAGCAGACTCGCGTTCTCCACCGGGTCCCAGGCCCAGTAGCCTCCCCAGCCCAGCTCCACGTACGCCCACCACATCCCGAGGGTGATCCCGATCGACAGAAACAGCCAGCTCACCAGGGTCCACTTGCGGATGGCGTGAATCCAGCCGGTGTCGAGGCTGCGGGAGAGCAAGGCGGCGATGGCGAACGCGAACGGGATGGTGAGACTGATGTAGCCGAGGTAGAGCATCGGGGGATGGATCATCATCCCCGGGTTCTGCAACTGGGGATTGAGCCCCCGGCCGTCCGCCGGGGTGAATGCCATCCGCTCGAAGGGGTCGGCGGCGAAGATCATGGTGCACACGAAGAAGGCGACCACCGCCGAGGTCACCCCCCCGACATACGGCAGCAGCGAGCGGTAGCGCCGCGCGGTCAGCCCCTGGGCCAGCGCGCCGAAGAGCGACAGCACCACGGCCCAGAACAACAGCGACCCCTTCTGCCCCGCCCAGAACGCCGAGAAGATGTAGCCCGGCGGCAGGTTTCTCGAGGTATAGGCGGCGACGTACTCGATGTTGAAGTCATGCCGCGCAAGACCCTTCCACAGGGCGATCGACGCCACCGCCAGCGCCACGAAAATACCGTACACCGCACCCGAGATGCTGTCGGCGAGCTGGGGCCGGTCCTTCCACCGCCCGGAGAATGACACGAGGGCGGCCCAGACCCCGAGCAGCAGGGCGACCCAGAGTGAGAATTGTCCCAGGAGCGTCATGGGACGCTACGCCTTGGCCTCTTTATAGGCGGCCTCGTAGCGGGACCCGCACTTGGCGAGGACTTCGGTTGCGTGGAACACCTCGTCGCGACCCAGCCTTCCTTCCACGATCACCTCGATGTCGTTGGCGTCGGTGAACGTATCCGGCACCAGTCCGCGGTAGGTCACCGGATAGCTCTTGACCCCATCGCTGACCTGAAAGTCCACCTGGCGGTTTGCCTGGTCCCGGCGGATCGAGCCCGGGACCACCTTGGCGCCCATCTTGAGGCCGAGGTCGTAGAAGGTGGGATCGGCGGTAGTCTTGGCGGCGAGCTCACTGGGGGTAAGGAAGTAGACCCCGGTTTCCTTCACCCCCTGCGCGATGAGCAGAACCACGCTGGCGACGATGGTGCCGGCGCCGATCAGGAACTTGTGACCTGCCTTCATGGATGGCTCCCGTGGAGGC
>JACCRH010000350.1 GCA_013813675.1 Gemmatimonadales bacterium | reverse complement strand
GCGAGCGCGGGAGCTGGCCCGGCGGGCGCTGGAGCTGGACGACAGCCTCGCCGAGGCGCACACCTCGCTCGCCTGGGTCACCTTCATCCACGACTGGGACTGGCCCGCGGCCGCGGCGCACTTCCGCCGCGCGATCGAGCTCAATCCAGGCTACTCCGTCGCCCGGCAGTGGCACTCCTGGTTCCTCACGGCGATGGGACGGACCGAGGCCTCGCTGGCCGAAGGCCGGCTGGCGGCCGAGCTCGATCCCGCGTCGGTCTCGATCCGCCGGAGCATGGGGTGGCTGCACTACTACGCCCGGCAGCCGCGGGAGGCGCTGGAGCATCTGCGGCGCGCGCTCGCCATGAATCCCACCGCGGAGGAGAACCACCGCCTGTTGGGCCTGGCCTACCTGCAGATGGGGCTTCACGATGAGGCGGCGGCGGCGTTCCGCGAGGCGGTGGCCAGCTCGGACAGCCCGGCCTTGGCGACCGCCGGACTGGGGAGGGTCGCCGTGACGAAGGGACGGACGACCGAGGCCCGTGGCATCCTCGAGGGTCTCTACGCCGAGTCCCGCGAACGCTACGTGAGCCCGGTCGCGTTCGTCACCTTGCTCTCGGGTCTGGGCGATGCCGATCGCGCCTTCGAGTGGCTGGACCGCGCGATGGCCGACCGGCGCGGCTGGCTGGCCTATCTCAAGGTCGAGCCGCTGCTCGATCCGCTGCGCGGCGACGCCAGGTTCGGGCGGCTGCTGGAGAAAATGCGGCTGGCGTGAACGCCGCTGGAGTGGTCATGCGGAAGTCGTCGTGGCAGCAGTTGTCACCTTTGTCACCCTGAGCGTAGCGAAGGGGGCCATACAAGCATGGTCCCCTTCACTTCGTTCAGGGTGACAAGCTTAGGCGGGTGGCCGCGGCCGAGGGCTCAGCGCCCCCGTGCTTCCCGCCGGAACGCCGAAGGCGACACGCCCGTGCGCCGACGGAACACGTTGGAGAAGTGGCTCTGGTCGGCGAACCCCGCGGTGAGCGCGATCTCGGCGAGCGGCACCTCGCTGGTGACCAACTGCTCCGCCGCCCGCTCGATCCGGAGCCGGCGAAGATACTCCCCCACAGTGCATCCGAAGGTTCGCCGGAAGCTGCGGGCCAGCGTCACCGGATGCACGCCGACCGCGTCCGCCAGCCTGGCCAGCGTGGGACGGGAGGCGATGTCGGCATGGATCAGGTCCCGCGCCTGACCGACCCAGGCGGCGCTGCCTTCGGGCAGGTCTTCGGTCCGCCGGCGCGACACCACCGCGAGCAGCTCGAGCAGGAGCCCTTCGATCGCCAGGGGGGCGGCGTCGTCCATCCGGCGGAACTCCTGGTACACCCGCCAGGCGAGGGCCGCCGGCAGTCCGCCGTGAAATGCGACCCGCTCGTCCAGCACCGGTGCGTGGGTCCGGATCGCCCGCGCGCGCTCGGCGTCGGTCTCGACCAGCAGTCCTCGCGCGTCACCCCGGTCGAAGGCGTCGCAGTGCCGCTCTCCGGCCGGCATCACCTTGAGGGTCTCCGGGGTACAGGTGAGCCGCTCACCGCCCGAGGTCTCGGTGAAGGCGCCCTGCAGTACGAAGCACAGGGTCGGGCCGTCGTGGTGGTGCCAGGGCAGGCTGGAGCCCTCGGAATGGATCCCCTCGGTCAGAGTGAATCCCGCTACGTGGGCGCGCCGCAGTCTGGTCGGTCCGGGCCCCGCAGTACGCCTGCGAACCATCTGGGTCTCCTGGGTAAATCCCGCTACCTGTAAGATGCAGGCCCGAATGGTCGTCCGCACCTCGCCACCGAGCCGCCACTAAGCCGGTACAAAACCGCCAGTGCCTTCCAAGACTGGCGCGGTGCCCGGGTCTATCTATAGAGACGAACGAGGGCTTTGCATTCTGCACCGTGCCCCACACCGCACCACCGGAGGTGGCATGCGACTACGAGCCTTGGCCCTGCTGACCGGCGCCATCCTGATGGCGGCCTGCGGCGGCGACAACGGCGGCCAGGGCCCGCCCGGTAATGACGATCCCCCCGACGGCAACGTCGAGGTCCGCAACAACCTGTTCGATCCATCCAGCCTCGAGGTCACTTCGGGGTCCCCTGTAACCTGGACCTGGAACTCGGGTGGAGTGACCCACAACGTCACTTTCGACGATGGCAACTCGCCGTCGGGGGACAAGAGCTCGGGGACCCACCAGCGGACCTTCGCGGCCGCCGGGTCATTCCCCTACCACTGCACCATCCACGGGCTCGGCATGAGCGGAGTGGTCACCGTCGCGACTGCCCAGTCTCCCGGGACCGGCAACCCGCCACCCCAGGGGCCGGGCTACTGACCGGCTGGGTCAGGCCTGCCGGCTGAGCAGCCGCACCACCGCCCGCTCATCGGTCGAGAGCGCCGCAGCGGCCGCGGCGGCGTTTCCGTTGCCGTTCCTCCCCAGCCCCTTCAGCATCTTGCCGGCCTGGTAGCTCTCGAATACCGCCGGATGGACGTAGTACTTCCGGCAGACCGCCCGGGTGTTGTTGAGCCGCTCGGCCACCTGATCGATCGCCTTCAGGATCGCCGATTTCGCGTCGCGCTCGGTGTCGGCCGGCCCCAGCTCCTTCAAGGCCAGGACCGCGAGGATGGTGCCCGCCCAGGTGCGAAAGTCCTTGGCGGTGACGTCCTGGCCGCAGATCTCCCGGAGGTAGGCGTTCACGTCTCCCGAATCCACCGTCTGCCGGGCGCCGTCGCCGTCCACGTACTGAAAGAGGGTCTCGCCCGGCACCGCCTGACACCGCGCGACAATCCTGGCGAGCCGGCGGTCGGTGAGCTCCACGTCGTGGACCTTGCCGCTCTTCCCCCGGAACTGAAACCGGAGCCGTGAGCCCGAGATCTCCACGTGATGGTCGCGCAGGGTAGTGAGGCCAAACGACCGGTTGGCCCGGGCGTACTCGTCGTTCCCCACCCTGATCCCGGTACACTCCAGCAGCCGGACCACGGTGGCGAGCACCTTCTCCCGCGAGAGGCCCGACTGCGACAGGTCGCGGTCCACCCTGGCCCGGATCGCCGGGAGCACCCGGCTGAAATCGAGCATCCGGCCGAACTTGGTCTCGTCCCGGACTTCCCGCCACCGCGGGTGGTAACGGTATTGCTTCCGGCCCCGCGCGTCCCGGCCGGTGGCCTGGATGTGCCCCTGCGGAGAAGGACAGATCCAGACATCGCTGTAGGCCGGCGGGATGGCGAGTGAGCGGATGCGCGCGATCTCTTTCTTGTCGGCGATCCGCTTGCCGTCGGATCCGACATACGCGAACCCCTTGCCGGCGCGCTTCCGGGTGATCCCGGGCATGGTGTCGCTGACATAGCGGAGCCCGGCCGACTGGGCCGACTCGACCGGATCGGGCGCGGCGGTTCGCCGGCTCCCGCGGGGACGGCTGGGCATCGATGCTGCCTTGGCTCGGGATCGTGGATGTAGGATTGCCGCTCGCTCAGCGGATCATACCGGAGGGCCGGGCCCGGAAACGTGAGCGCAGTCACACCGCAATATGTCATCATTCAGGGCGCCCGATCTTGTCATCCTGAGCGAAGCGAAGGAGGCGAAACCGGAGGCATGCCTCCTTCGCTTCGCTCAGGATGACACACGAGGCCCCAGCGCCGCGCTTACTCCTTGTCGTGCATAAAGTTTCACTCTCCCGACCCGGCCTACACTCCGCCTTCCGCCTTCGCTACCTTCGGAAGCCTTTTACCCTCGAACGAGGCGTGATCGTGATCATGCGTCAGGGCCTGCTCTGGCTCTCCGAGCGCCAGGGCATCTTCAATTTCGTCCGCCGGAACGGGATGGCTCGCAAGTTCGCCTCTCGGTTCGTTGCGGGCGAGACCATCGAAACCGGCGTACAGGCGGCGAAGGAGCTGAGCCGCCGAGACATCGCCCCGTCGCTCGACCTCCTGGGCGAGAGCGTCAAGGCCGAAGCCGAGGCCGTCGCCGCGCGCGACCTCTATCTGCAGATGCTCGACCGGATGGCGGCCAGCGGGGTCCAGGTCAACGTCTCGGTCAAGCTCACCCAGATGGGGCTCGACATCGACCAGGAGCTGTGCCATGCCAACATGGTGCGCATTCTCGACAAGGCCAAGGCGCTCGGCGGGTTCGTCCGGCTGGACATGGAGGGCTCCGCCTACACCCAGCGCACGCTCGACTTCTTCTCCCGGCGACTCTTCGAACAGTATGGCGCCCATTGCGGCGTGGTCATCCAGTCCATGCTCCGCCGCTCGGAGCGCGACGTCGAAGACCTGATCGCGATGCGCGCCCGGGTGCGGCTCTGCAAGGGCGCCTACTTGGAGCCGCCGGCGGTGGCGTTCCCCGAGAAGGTCGACGTGGACCGCAACTACGTCGCGCTGATGCAGCGGCTCCTGGCGGCGGGGAACTACCCCGGCCTCGCCACCCACGACGAGGCGATCATCGGGCAGGCCCGGGAGTTCGCGGCGCGGGAGCGGATCGGCCACGACCGCTTCGAGTTCCAGATGCTCTACGGGGTGCGCCGCGACCTCCAGGTCCGGCTCCGGCGGGCGGGGCACAACATGCGGGTCTACATCCCGTTTGGGACCCAATGGTATCCTTACCTCATGCGACGGCTGGCGGAGCGCCCCGCCAACATCGCCTTCCTGCTGGGCAACGTGGTGCGGGAGTCCTTACCGGGACGATGAGCGAGTTCACCCTCGGCGGCTACATGCAGAAGCACGACCGCGCCGCCGCCTTCGGCGGCAGCGACGGCCGGGCCTACTCGGTGGCCATCTACGTCGACGACGAGCCCGATGTCCGGGGCTTCTACGGCGCGGCGCTGCTCTTCGTCTGCTGGTCGCCCGGCGGGGACCGGCCGGTGGGTCACGTGGAGACCGAGCCGCTGGCCTGGGGCCGGACGCTCGAGGAAGCCACCGAGCGGATCGGGGTCCTCTCGCTCTACGACGTCAAGACGGCGCTCGACGAGGCGATCGCGCGCATGCCGGCGGAGTGGTGACGCCGATCCTCGGCACCGTGCTGGGGCGGGAGGGGGCGGAGTACCGGGTCGTCACCGGCGGAGCGGAGGTCCGAGCGGTGTTGCGGGGCAAGGTGAAGCTGAGCACCCCGAAAGTCGTGGTGGGCGACGTGGTCCAGCTCGAGGCCGACGCCGGCGCCGACCTCCACGGCATCATCGGCGTCGAGCCGCGGCGCACGGTGCTGGAGCGACGGGTGCCAGGGGGACGTGGGGTCCGGCCCATCGCCGCCAACGTGGATCAGGTCTTCATCGTCACTGCCGCCCGCAACCCCGATCCCATCCCTCAGCTCATCGACCGGCTGCTGGTCCTCGCGGAGGCCGACGGCATCGCCGCCGCCGTGGTGCTCAACAAAGTGGACCTCGATCCCGGCACCGCGCTGGGCGAGCGCTGCCGCCGGGCGGGGTATCCGGTGTACCCCACCAGCATCAAGACCGGTGAGGGGATGGACACGTTCAAGCTGGCGCTGGCCGGCCGCGCGTCGGTGGTGGCTGGGCCGTCCGGCGTGGGGAAGTCGAGTCTGCTGAACGCGGTGCAGCCCGGACTCAAGCTCCGGACCGGCGAGCTCAGCCGCCGGATCAAGCGCGGGCGCAACACCACGGTGTCGTCGGTGATGCTGCCGCTCCTCGCCGGCGGCTACCTGGTGGACACTCCCGGCTTCAGCGAGGTGGGCCTGTGGGGCATCGACCCGCGCGAGCTCGCCGAGTGTTTCCCCGAGTTCCGCCCCTTCCTCGGCGACTGCCGCTTCGGCGACTGCTGGCACAAGAGCGAGCCGGGATGCCGAATCCACGAGGCGGTGGCCGGCGGCGCGGTCGCGGAGGACCGCCATCAGAGTTATCTGGTCTTGTTGGCGGAGCTGGAGGGTCAACCCGAAGAATGGGAGTAGCCCCTCCCCTTCTTGTCATCCTGAGCGAAGCGAAGGAGGCCATGACCGCGCATGGCCTCCTTCGCTTTGCTCAGGATGACAA
>JACCRH010000321.1 GCA_013813675.1 Gemmatimonadales bacterium | reverse complement strand
GAACCCGAAGGCGGGAACGGTCACCAGGACCGCCCCGCCCGGAGCGAGCACCTCACGGGCTCTCCGGAGCGCGCCTTCGTCGTCGTCCAGGTGCTCGATCACGTCGAGGAAGAGCGCCCCGTCGAACTGCCGGCCGGCGACAGCCGACAGATCCTCGGGCGACCCCGCCCAAACTCGCTCGAGGCCCCGCTCCCGGCAGAGCTGGAGGGCGAGCGGCGACACGTCCACTCCACAGGCATCGAATCGCTTCCTCAGGCGCTCTAGAACGAAGCCGGTGCCGCAGCCGATATCCAGCACCGATCCGCCCGGCCGGACCGCTCGTTCGGCCACCGCGACCACAATCTCGCGGCGGGCGAGGAACCACCAGTGGGTCTGCTCCACCGCCGCGAACACCTCGAACAGCCGGGCGTCCACTCCGACTACCGGACGGGCCCGTCGAACAGCTGCGGGTCGGGTGGGGCGGCCTCCTCCACGTTCTCCAGCGCACGCACGATATAGAGCGGGCGCTGTTTCACTTCATCGTATATCCGGCTGATGTACTCCCCGATGATACCGATGGTGAGGAGCTGGACCCCGCCGAGAAAGAGGATGATGACCACCGTCGAGGCCCATCCTCGGATCTCGAACCCCACGGTGAGCTTCTGGACGACGAAGAATACGGCGAGCAGGAAGCTGGTGGCCGAGACCATGAGCCCGAAATAGGTGGCGATCCGGAGCGGCACCTTGCTGAGGGATACCATGCCGTTGATGGCGAGGCCCAGCGATTTGGTGAAGGTATAGTTGGCCTCCCCGGCGAAGCGTCCTGGCCGGTCGAACTCGACCGCGGTCTGGCGGAAGCCGACCCAGGCCCGGAGCCCCCGGATGTAGCGGTTCCGCTCCGGCATGGCGTTGAGCAGGTCCACCACCCGGCGGTCCATGAGACAGAAGTCGCCGCTGTCGGCCGGGATCTCCTCTTTGACGATGCGGCGAAGCAGGCGGTAGTAGGCGTAGGCAGCCAGTCGCTTGCCCAGTCCCTCCCTCTGCCTCTTGCTGTGGCGGCCATACACCACCTCGTAGCCCTCGCGCCACCGTTCGAGCAGGCGGAGGACCAGGCGGGGCGGGTCCTGGAGATCGGCATCCATCACCACCACCGCGCGGCCTCGGGCATAGCGCAGACCGGCCGCCACCGCCGCCTGGTGCCCGAAGTTGCGGGAGAAGTGCACCCCGCGAAATCGGCTGTCCTCACTGCAGATGCGGGAGATCAGCTGGGCGCTCTCGTCCCGGCTGCCGTCGTTTACCAGGATCACCTCGGCGTCCGCCCCGACCTGGGGCAGCACCTCGGCGACTTGGCGGCGCAACTCCGGGAGGTTCGCCTGCTCGTTGTAGACCGGAATGACGATGGACAGCTCGGGCCGTCCCGGGGTCCGGTCGAAATCCGTTGGGTGCATCGAGGGCGATGGGCTGGGGAAGCGCGGCGTCAAGTCCGCCGCGGTGTCTAAGCTACACGGTCCCGCCGTGGAGGCGAATCTCCCGGTTTTTCCCGATGGATGCCGGCACGGGATCGCCAGACCCTGGCGCGACGCGGGCCGTCGTTGCATCTTTGCTCCCCCTTGATTGCCCTTCCGAGGCTGCAGGCAGTGATTCAGGCACCTCTCTAGTTGTGCTTCCGCTGCAACGCGTGGCGTAAGTGCGCCAACTGCTGATTCTTGCATCGGCGGTCAAGTGTTGGCAGTCCCGACGGTTAGTAGCTGGTGTGGGGGAGGCGACCGGGGCATGGCTCTTGCTTCGAGCCGACCGGCTTCCCTGCGGAGCTGTCTGACGACCTCCGACTCCGATCCAGTGCACAGGCGGTTTGGGCGTATTACCGGTCGAAGCGAGCTCTCGGAGCCCGCCGGGTGGGTTGTCGCTGATGACCTCCTTATTGGCAGGGCGTGCAGGCGGATGGATTCACCACGGCCCTGGGCCAGGAGGAACTGACGATGGCGGTGCCTATCCAAGCATTCGTGGCTGACGATGCAGGGCAAGGGCTGGTGGAATACGCCCTGATCATCGCGCTGGTGGCGATCGGTCTCATCGCCATCCTGACCCTGCTCCGGAACTCGATCGGCAACGTGTTCAATCGCACCCGGAATACGCTCAACACTGTGCCCAGCAGTTCGTATTGATCGGAACGCGATCTTGCGGCTCGGCACGACCCGCTGAATCCAGAGTCTTACCCAACCCAACACCCTAGGGGGATGTATGCTGGCGCTGTGGAGCAACTTTCTCGGTGACGAGTCCGGCCAGGGCCTGGTGGAGTATGCGTTGATTATCGCGCTGGTGGCGATCGGTCTCATCGCCATCCTGACTCTGCTCCGGAACTCGATCGGCAACGTGTTCAACACCACGCGCAATACGTTGAACAGCGTTCCCAGCAGCTCGTACTGACGGCGAGACCGACGGCGGCGTCCGTAGCCTAGCGGGCTGAGGACGCCTGCCTGAGGATCTCGAGTTGTCGGGCGCCGCGCCGACCATCGTCTTCGTGGCGTTGGTCGGCGCGGCTGGTATCATAGACGCGCGCACCCGGCGTATTCCGAACCCGCTCACGCTCAGCCTGCTGCTCGCCGGGCTCCTGCTTCGAGCGTGGGAAGGTTTGCTGCCGTTTGTGGACGGGGTGCTCGGAGCTCTCGGTGCCGTAGTGCTCTCGCTGCTGCTGTTCCGGGTGGGCGCCCTCGGCGGGGGCGACGGGAAGCTCCTCATCGGGATCGGGGCGTTCCTCGGCTGGCAACGGCTGCCGGGCGCTCTGCTGATGATCGGAGTCTTGGGTGGGTTCTTGGGCATTGCGGAAGCGGTCCGCCGTGGAGTCATCGTGCCGGCGCTGTTGAATGCAGGGCGGATGATCCGTTTCTGGCTCACGCTGGGCCGGGAAGGGGAGCGGCGGACATTGACGTCGCCGGGTGCCGTGGCGGTGCCCTACGGGCTCGCCATCGCGCTCGGCGCGATTGTCTGGTGGTTCTGGGGAGGATGACTCTTATGACTACGCGCCGGCACTTTCGGGCGGCCAGGGCCGGGCAGGCCATGGTCGAATTCGCCATGGTGCTCCCGCTCCTCCTGCTCCTGCTGGTGGGGTTGATCGAATTCGGCCGGGCCTGGAATCTGCACCAGGTCGTCACCGACGCGTCGCGAGAGGGCGCCCGCAACGCGGTTCTGCCCACGGTGGACGAGGACTCGGTCAAGAAAGTGGTGAAGCGGGCACTGGCCAACGCCGCCGTCAATCCGGCTGCCGCCACCATTGAGCTTGATGACACCGACGTCCCTGGCGAGCCGGCCACGGTGGAGGTCCAGCTTCCCTATGAATTCGTATTCTTCGGGCCGCTTATGGGCTGGGCCACCGGGGAGCGAATCATTACGCTCACGGCCAGGTCTACCATGCGCAACGAATAACTGAAAGGTTCCATGGCGCGTCGATCCCGGCCCTTCCTTCTCCTGCTGCTCGCACTGCTCTCGGGAGGTACGGCGGGGCTGCTTGCCCTGCGATACCTGCGTGAGCAGGCCAGTCCTCTGATGGCAATCGAGCCCGCGAACGCGAAGGTCGTAGTCGCTGTCGGTCCGCTGGCAATGGGGACAGTTGTCACCGAACAGGACGTCAAACTGGTCGATTGGTCGGGCCGAGCCCTTCCATCCGGATTTCTGGGACGGATCGAAGACGTCGTCGGGCGCGGGCTCATCGTGCCGGTCGCGGAGAACGAGCCGCTCCTCGGCGGCAAGCTCGCGACTAAAGGCGCGGGAGGCGGGCTCCAGGTCATCATCGAGGAGGGCATGCGGGCGGTGAGCGTCGCGGTGGACCAGGTCGTCGGCGTCGCGGGGTTCGTCCTGCCCAGCACCCGGGTGGACGTATTGCTGACCCTGGGCAATGCCGGGCCAACGCGGGAGACCTCGACCAAGGTCATCATGCAAAACGTGCGTACCTTGGCCGCCGGCCAATCGATCCAGCAGGACAAAGACGGGCGTCCCCAGGAGGTCCCGGTCGTCACCCTGCTGGTGACCCCCGAGCAGGCCGAGACGCTGGCGCTGGCCGCCAATCAGGGCAGGATCCAGTTGGCGCTGAGGAACACTCTCGACACGGTCAACGTCCGCACCAGTGGCGCCAGGATCGGCACCTTGCTGGGAGCACCCGCCGGCCGGCCCACCGCCCGACGGTCGCCGGCAGCTCCTTCCACCGTCCCTCAGGGGAGCGCGGCCACGGTGGAAGTCTATCGGGGCGGGCAGCGGACCCTGGAGCGCTTCGACCGGTGAGCGCGCGGATTCTCCAACCAACGGAAGCCAAGTGAGCCTCGCTCGGACGACCCGCGTTTCCCCATTCGGCTTGGTAGCCCTGCTCCTGTTGGCGGGGTCCGCTGAGGCGCAGCAGGTGGTCACCCAGCCCGAGCGCGTAATCGCGGTTTCGAAAGGCGCCTCGGCTCTCCTGGTCAACCCGACCGCGATCCAACGCTTTTCGGTGGGCGACCCTACCACCGCCGAGGCGGTAGTGCTCTCGCCCACCGAAGTCATCATCAATGGCAAGCAGCTCGGCACCACTACCCTTTTCGTCTGGGACAACACCGGCCAGGTACGGGTCTACTCGGTGGAGGTCACCGCGGACGCTCCCGCGCTTCAGCGCTTCCTCCGCGGCGTCATGCCGGAGGAGTCGATCGAAGTGATCGCCAGCGGCAACTCGGTCACGCTCACCGGCGAGGTCAAGAACCCCAACTCGGTGGCACGGGCCGTCGAGATCGCGAAGGGCACCGGTGCTACGATCATCGATAACCTGGTGGCGCCTCCGGCGGTCCAGGTGCAGCTCAAGGTGCGCTTCGCGGAAGTGAACCGCCGCGCGTTCAAAGAGTTCACGGCGCGCTACCTGACCCGTAATCCCCAGGACTTGAGCGACGCCGGCAACTATAGCGGCTCACTCGACAACTCCGACGGCGCCATCGAGTTCCTGCTGCAGAGCCCCAACGCCAGCATCCAGGCGTTAATCCGCTTTCTACAGGGGAGGGGCGACTTCAGGAGTCTGGCGGAGCCGAACTTGATGACCCTCCCCGGGCGCGAGGCGTACTTCCTGGCCGGTGGCCGGTTCCCCTACCCGAGCGTTCAGGGCGGGAGCGCGGGCAACGCGGTGTCGATTCAGTTCGAGGAGTTCGGCGTCCGGCTACGGTTCACCCCGACCATCACCCGCAGCGGGGCCATCCGGCTCAAGCTCGAGCCCGAGGTGTCTTCGCTCGACTTCGCCAACGGTCTGGTGATTCAGGGTTTCAGCATTCCTTCCATCCTCACCCGAAAGACCATCACCGAAGTGGAGTTACGGGAGGGTCAGTTCCTGGCCATTGCGGGCCTGCTCGACAACATCAGCACCGACAACATCACCAAGATCCCGGTCCTGGGCGACATCCCGATTCTGGGGCAGCTCTTCCGTTCCAAGAATCTGCAGCAGCGTCGAACCGAGCTGCTGGTGTTGATCACGCCCAAGCTGGTGCGGGCGAGCGATCAGCCGCAGGTGTTGCCGACCGGAGAGCCGCCCACCTGGAAGTGGCAGGGGTATCTCAAGACCCCGCCCAGTTCTTCGAGCTCACCCCTGCAGCCGGCCGCTTCGGCCGGACAGGACGATACGCGTTAGTGGAGGTCGTCATGCGGTCGATCACGCGGGACAGCCGGACTCGCCGCGGCGCCACCATCGCCCTAGTGGCGGTGTCCCTCGCAGCTACACTGGCGGTGGGGGCCTTGGCGGTAGACACCGGGATGCTGTTTAAAGTGCGGGCCGACGCCCACCGGGCTGCGGATGCCGCGGCACTGGCGGGAGCCAGCGCATACCTTGCCACCTCTCAGCTGAACGCCCCGCCGATCGCGCGGGATCGCGCGCTGGAGTACGCCGCCAGGAATTACATGGGTGGCAGATACATTGACACGAGCGGTCAAAGCGCGAGTCAGTCCGGCAACGTCTGGACCTGGGAAACCAACGAAGCTCGGGTCGATGTCATTCCCGATATTTACCGGGTCCGAGTGACGATTCACCGGGCGTCGACCGGAACGATCTTCGCTTCGCTGCTAGGCATGAATTCCGCTGCGATCTCGGTGTACGCCGCGGCCGAGGCGATCGACGCGGGTGGCGCGAACTGTGTGATGCCGTTCGGCCTCTCCGATACCTGGTCCGAAGCCACCCAGGCACAGGACGTGAATGGCGATCAGGTCCAGGATCCGGAGGAAGCGTGGTCGTATGACCCGGACCAGAACGACTATTACAAGCCCTTCGATCCGAACGTCGTAGATCCCACGCAAACGGGCTACGGCAGCAGCTACCGCGACGGAAGCGGACTCATCGCCGACAAGGGCCGCC
>JACCRH010000313.1 GCA_013813675.1 Gemmatimonadales bacterium | reverse complement strand
GCCATCCCCTTCTTCGCCTGGATCGCCGTGATCGCCGCCGTCAACGTCGTCTTCCCGTGGTCCACGTGCCCGATCGTCCCCACGTTCACATGCGGCTTCGTCCGCTCAAATTTGGCCTTGGCCATGGCGCCCTGTTCCGGTGTCCGGGTGAGTTGGTTGCTTCGGCGGAACGGCGGTACGTCGGTACCCTTCCGCCGTACCGCCGTACCGCCCTGCTAAAGCTCGCGACCGGGATCGAACCGGTGACCTCATCCTTACCAAGGATGCGCTCTACCGACTGAGCTACGCGAGCGCCATCGATCCTGCGTTTCGCTGCCAGCGTTCCGCGTCAACGCCAGCGTTTCGAATCAAGCGGGCGACGGGACTCGAACCCGCGACCCTCAGCTTGGAAGGCTGATGCTCTACCAACTGAGCTACACCCGCGTTCAGTCCGTCAGACCCGTCTGCCCGCCTTCATGGTGGGGGTAGGATTCGAACCTACGTAGGGCGTTAGCCCGGCAGATTTACAGTCTGCTACCATTAGCCACTCGGTCACCCCACCCAGCCTGCGCACTCACCCTCATCTGAGACAGAACCCCGCCGACAAAGAAGCGGGGTCCCGCGAATCGATTCGGGTAGCGGCGCTAACCTTCGGCGTTAACCAACGGCGTTAACCGAGCTGACGAGGGGAATCGAACCCCTAACCGCCTGTTTACAAAACAGGTGCTCTGCCAGTTGAGCTACGTCAGCCGAAAGAGGCCGAACCAAGACAGACTCGTATCATAGAAGGCAAGTTGGGGCTAGTCAATGGGGTGGGCCATGTTGCGATAGCGTCAATGGCGAATTCAAACCGCGGGTGGTCCACCTGCCCCGGCCCCCCTTCCCCGGACCGCCCGCCGGACCACTTCGATGGCCCCGTCCCGCCGATCCCGGATCTCCCACCCGGCCCGCCGAAGCAGGTCCCGGATGCGGTCCGCCTCGGCGAAATTCCGGCCCCGTTTCTCGGTGGCGCGAACCGCGGCCCAGCGGAGCGCCCACGCTTCAGCGTCCGTGGCGTCGGGCGGGGCCACTTCGGGCGGGCGCACCGGAATGCCGTCTTCCTCGGCCACCGCCAAGGCGTCGGCCGTGACCGTCCGGGCCCGTGCCGACGGGGCGACCGCCAGCACGTCGTCGGCCAATGCCCAGGCGTCCCGGAAGTCGGGGCCCAGGGCCTGCCCCTCATCCAGCAACCGGTTCCCCTCCCGCACCAGCAGATGCAGCGCGCCGAGCGCCTCGGGGGCGTTGAGGTCGTCGTTCAGCGCCGCCGCGAACGCCGCTCGAAACCGTGCCGCCGCGGCCGCGGCGGCCGCATCGTCCTGGTGGCCCCCGACCAGCGCCAGCCGGTCGCGGAACGCCCCCAGCCGGGCCGAGCCCTCACCCGCCGCGGCCAGGGCCGCGTCACTCCAGTCCAGCTTCTGGCGATAGTGGGTGTTGAACAGGAGATGCCGCACCGCTCCGGGGTCGGTTCCCTGCTCCTGAAGGTCCCGGGCGGTCAGGATGTTTCCGTAGCGCTTGGACATCTTGGTCCCGGCGAGGTCGAGGAATTCGCCATGCAGCCAGACCCGGGCGAACTCGTCCTTGCCGGTGTACGCGCAACTCTGGGCGATCTCGTCCTCGTGATGCGGGAAGATCAGATCGACCGCTCCGGCGTGGATGTCGAGCAGGTCGACGTTCCACTCTCTTCCTATCAGCTCCAGCGCCATCGCCGAGCATTCGATGTGCCAGCCGGGGCGGCCCCGGCCGAACGGCGCATCCCATGCCGCGCCCACCGCCTCGTCCTCAGCTCGGGCAGCCTTCCACAGCACGAAGTCCCGGGCGTCCTCCTTGGCGTAGTCGTCGGTGCTCACCCGCTCGCTGGCCCCCGCGCGCAGCTCCCGTCGGTCGAGCTGGGAGAGTCGCCCGTAGGCGGGGAATCGGGCTATCGCGAAGTAGACCGAGCCGTCCTCCCCCTTGTACGCCACCCCGCGGTCCAGCAGCCCCTGGATGACTTCGACCATCGGTCCGATGTACTCGGTCGCCCGGGGCTGCGCGTGGGCCGGGCGGATGCGTAACCAGTCGCGGTCCTGCTCGAAGGCCCCCGCATACGGGTCGACATGCTCGCGCAAGGACACGCCTTTGCCGGTGGCGGCGGCGATAGTCCGGTCGTCCACGTCGGTCAGATTCATGATGTGGAAGACCTGGTACCCGCTCGCCTCCAGCCAGCGGCGCAGCAGGTCCTCGAACAGGAACGTCCGGAAGTTCCCGATGTGCGCGTAGCTATAGATGGTGGGACCGCAGGTGTAGAGCGAGACCCGCCCCGGGGTGAGGGGAACGAATGGCTCGACTCGGCGGGTGAGGGTGTTGTGCAGCCGGAGGGTCATCCGCCGGCGGCCCCGGCGGCCTTGAGCTGACGGTCGGGAGCGGCGGCGTCGACCTGGACGTGGACTCTCCGCTGGGGGAACGGAATCTCGATCTGCTCCCGGTCGAACCGGATCTTGAGCCGCCGGCGGTATTCCCGCGCGGCGTTCCACTGAGACCCCGGCTGGGTGCGGATCAGCGAGCGGATGACCATCGCGCTGTCGCCCAGCGCCTCGAGGCCCGGCACCTCCACCGGACCGTCGAGCTGCGGCGCCCACTCCTGGTCCTCGGAGAACCGCGCCGCCTCGTCGCGCACCACCGCCAGGGCCCGATCCACGTCCTGCTCGTAGCCGACCCCCACATCCACCACGGCGCGGGACCAGCCCCGCGTCATGTTGCTCACCACCTTGATCTCGCTGTTGGGAATCACGTGCATGACGCCCTTGAGATCGCGGAGCACGACCACCCGCAAGGTCATCTTTTCGACCACGCCGCTCTTGCCGGCCGCCTCGACCACGTCCCCGATGGCGAACTGGTTCTCGAACAGAATGAAGAACCCCGAGATCACGTCCTTGACCAGGCTCTGGGCCCCGAATGACACCGCCAGTCCGAGGATGCCGGCGCCGGCCAGAATCGGCCCGATGTCGATGAAGACGTTGAAGGTGAGGAGTAGCGCGATGACGAAGACGGCGATTCGTCCCACGCTCCGGAGGAGCTGGGAGATGGTCTGGCCCCGGCGCTCCCGGAGGGTGGTGATCGAGTCGTCGCCGTCGTCAACCGCCGCTTCGATCCGTGACGCCGCCAGCCGGACCACGCGATAGGCGAGCCACGCGAGCAGCCAGATCCCGACCACGCGGGCGCCGTACCGCACCAGGGTCTCGCCGTTGATCTGGAGGATCTCGGCGAGGCGGTTCAGGATGTCTGGGAGAGTCACGGCCCTAACCTAGAGACCCGGCCCGGACGGCGTCAACGCTTGGTGATGCGATACGCGATGCGAGAAGCGGCGACCGGCAATTGCGTGGAGGCGCAGACCGCCAGGGCTTCCTCCGCCGAACCCAGCCCGAGGGGCAGGGTGAGCCTGCTCTGGCCGACGCGCGCGGCGGGAAAGAGCGCGCGAAGCTGCTCGGGAGGCGGGAGACAGGGAGCGGCGAGAATAATTTCCAGCACGCGCCAACCCACCAGGATGGCAGCCGGTACAGCGGTGAGCCGCTCGCCATCGCGCACCGCGACCTCACGGCAGCGGCTGAGGAGGTAGCCGAGATCGTCCGCGGCCAGCAGGTGCCTGGCGCCGCCGGGCCCGCGGCACCGGATAGCGGCCGGCCGATGACACCCTCGCAGCCACACGCCGAGCGCCGCGCCAGGGTCGGCGAGGGGAACCAGCGAGCGCAGGGAAACGGCGGGACGAAGCCGCGCCGGGGAGCCCGGAAACATGGATCATCATGGCCTCTCGGGGGTCCGGTCCTCGCATCAAACGGCGGCAGCGCGGCGCGCCTCGTTGCGATTCAGCGAATCTCCAGAGGCGTGAGGTTTCCTCCCCGCGGCACCTCGAGGCGGAGCCGGACATAGCCAGGAGCAGCAGGAATGCGCCGGGCGCGGCGCCGGCGCGCATGCCTTCGGTGGCCACCACCCATTCGCCCACAAGCCAGGCGGGAGCCAGGATGGAGCCGACCGCTGCTTGCGGCCATTGCCGCAGAAGCCACCAGCCGACCCAGGCTCCGGCAGCCAGAGCAGCAGGCCGCCCGGCCAATGCTCCTGCAGGTGAAAGATCTGACCCGAGAGAAATATTCCGCCGCCCAGGGCGGCGGCGGCTCCGTCGAGCAGCCCGGCCTCGACCCAGCGCCGGAGCGGTGACTCCCAGGCAGGCGCCATACCCGCGTCTATTGCGCCTTCCGGGTCCGCAGGTAGCGCGTCCGCTCGTCGGCGATGGCATTGACCAGCGGGGCCGAGTCGAAGCGCACCGGATCCGTCGTTGGGAGGCCGGTGTCCTGCTGGGCGCGGTCGCACATCCGGCGAGCCTCGACGTCGCTCAGGTCGTAGGTGTTGAGCGAGATCCCGATCACCCTGGTGGGGTGCACCGCCGCGGCGACCGATTCGTACAGCCGCACATAGTCCGCCAGTGGCGGAATCCTGAGCCACGCGGCCTCGCGATAGTCCCCGATGTACTGGCGGCTGGATTGGTGGCAGAGAATCAGCGCGTCGGGGCAGGAGCCGTGCAACAGACCCAGGGTCACGCCGGAGTAGCCGGGATGGTTGATGCTTCCCTGCCCCTCGACCAGCACGACGTCGGCCTGCTTGCTGCCTTCCAGCGTCAGCCACTCCGCCGCGCCGGCGATGAAGTCCGCCACCACGGCATCCACCGCGATACCCCAGCCCTCGATCATGATGCCGGTCTGGCCGGTGGGTACGAATCGGGTGCGAATACCGCGCTCGTTCAACGTGCGGGTAAGCTGGAGCTGTGCCGTCATCTTGCCCACGTTGCAATCGGTTCCCACGGTGAGCACCACGAGCGGGTCGACCGCCTTGGCGAGTCCCGACGCGATGGGAAGGTCGGCGGGCGGCTGCCGGAGATCGTGCAGCGCACGGCCCCTGGCCCGTGCCTTCGCCGCGAGCGTCGGATCGTCGGACAGGAAATTATGCAGCCCGTTCCAGATGTCGCAGCCGGCGTCGAGGGCTTCGCCCAGCCACGCTCGCCACTCGGCCGGCAGTTGTCCGCCCTTCGGCGCGATGCCGATGAGGACCGACGATGGTCCGAGGGCCAGACCCTCCCGCATCGACCCCACGATCGGGATGGCCCCCCCAAACCCGAGTACCTCCTGTACGGTCCGCCCGGCGTGCTGGCGGTCGAGCACCGCGGCGGTGCGTTCGGGGTGGTAGCGGATGATGGAATTGGCGGTCTTCGAGGTCATGGGCCCGAAGTCGCCGTCGGCGACGATTAGGAAACGCGGTGCGGTCATGAGCTAGGAGGCGGCGGGTCCTGGGGTGATGGTCGGCTCCGTCTCGAAGGAGACGATGCCGCTCGGTTTGGTTTCGCTGATCGGGTCTCCGTAAACGTGGCCGATCAAGATGTGACGGATCAAGACCATGATTAGGGCCAGAATGGGAACCGCGATGACCAGTCCGGCGAGGCCGAACAGCTTACCGATGAGCAGAACGCCGGCGATCGTGATCACTGGAGGGAGGTTTACCTGGCGCTCCATCACATAGGGTGCGACGAAGTTGGCCTCGATCAGGTGAACGCCGACTCCGAGCGCGGTTACCGCCACCGCTTGGCCCAGACCCGTGGCCCCAAGCGCGAACAGCGCGGGGAGCAGTGTCGAAAAGAGGGTCCCGAAGAATGGGACGATGGCGGCGACACCGGCAAAAACACCAAAGGCAAGGAAATAGGGCACCCCCAGCAGCCAGAGTCCGATCGTGGTGAGCACGGCGAGCACCACCATCGCGATGATCTGGCCGACGATCCAGGCCCGGAACGTCACGTTGAGGTCGCGGAGGATGTCGTGGGCGAGCTCGCGGCGGCGAGGAGGAACCAAGGCCATCACCCCTTCGGTGTACACGCCCGGATGCCGGGCGAGGTAGATGGCCATGACCACCACGCTGATCCCCTCGATGAGGAATTCCAGTCCTCCCTTGAGATACGGGACCGCCGCCCCGCGCAGGAAGCCGAAGACCTCACTGAGCGAGGTGGCCAGCAGTCCCGGCTGGCCGGAGCTGCCGACGCCGCGGCCGAGCAGGGGGACTCGTCGCAGCAGCCGGTTGATGTTCCGGTCTAGGTCGGCAAGGAACTGCGGCAGGTTGGTGAGCAGATCCCTGACCTGCTCGGTCACGGCGGGGGCGACCAGGACCACCACCCCAACCAGTGCGCCAAGGCTCAGGAGCAGACCGGACACCAAGCCGAGGGTTTGCGGTATCCCGAGGCGCCGCTCCAGGAAATCCGCGGTCGCGTCCAGGTAGATGGCCAGGATGACGGCGAGGAAGAGGATCAGCAGGACGTCGATCGTGCGCACCGCGAGGGCGACGAGCACGACGAGGAGGAGGACTCGACCGAGCGGAAACCACCGCGGGGACTCTTCCCGAGCCCTCGTCAGCGGGAGGTCCCCTCCTCCCCCTCCTCGATCAGCTCGGCATCGTGCACGTCGCTATCGCCCTTGTTGAGCTGCTTGGCTCCGGCCCCGCCACCCGCCGCCAGCAGTCCCATCCGGGCCTTGAGCGCGACGAGCTGTTGGTCCGAGCTGCCCTTGTACTCCAGTGCCTGAAACTGCCGGGTGAGCCGATCCCCGGAGAACTCCTCCTGGATCTCGGCGGCGGCGATCGCCTTCCGCTCGTTCGCCTCGATCTTTTCCGTCATACGCTCGAACGACTCGAAGGCGCTCTTGTCGGACATCCCCGACATCGTCTCCTGGATCCGCTGCTGGGCCTCGGCCCGCTTGGCGCGCGCCACCAGGATGTTCTTCTTGCGCTTGGCCTCCTCGATCTTGTCGTTCAGCTGGCGGAGCGACAGCTTGAGCGCTTCGGTTTCCGCCTTGTGCCGAAGCCAGGTCTCGTGGAGCTGCTGCGCGCCCTGCATTTGCTCGTTGTAGCGGCCGAGGGCCTGCTTGGCCATGTCGTCCCGCCCCTCCTGCACCGCCAGCATGGCGCGCCGCTCCCAATCTTCGGCCTGCTTCTTCATCGTCTCGGCATCGGACTGCAGCTTCTTCTCGTCGGCGATCGCCGAGGCCACCTGCTGCTTGGCCTTGGCCAGATTCGTCTTCATGTCGACGATGAGCTGGTTGAGCATCTTCTCGGGATTCTCGGCCCGCGAGATCAGCTCGTTGATGTTCGACCGGAGCAAGGTCGAGAGGCGGTCAAAGAGTCCCATGCTTCACCTTTCCCGGTACGAGGCGAGCTCGGCGAGATGCGAGGCGACCGCCAGCGTGATCGAGTCGAAGCTGGCCTCGAACTCGTTGTAGTCGAGGTTTTCCAGGTCGAGCGTGTCGGTGAGCACTACGTGGTCGCCTTCCAGACCATAGGATCCGTGCACCAGCTCGCGCGCGTTCAACTCGAGCAGTTGCCGGAAGAGCTCGCCCCGGCGC
>JACCRH010000305.1 GCA_013813675.1 Gemmatimonadales bacterium | reverse complement strand
GTGTACGATGGGAAATCGAGCGGGAATCGGCAACGACGAAATTCGGCAACCAGCAGGCGGGTGGCAGATGTCAGAGCGTGGGACCGATCGACCGCAGCAGCCGCGCCCAAGTTTCCTCTCTACGCTGCCGCAGGTTCCGCCCGAGGCCGCGAACCTCCGACCAGCGGCGCACATGATCGAGTGCCTCACCGGCTTCGGTGAGGGCGGTTGCGGCGATCCGCCGCTCCAGCTCAACCCGCTCCTCGGTTGTCAGATCGTTGTTCGCATACCGCTCCAGCTGCTCCAGATCGATACCGATGTTCGACGTTCGACGGACCGGTGGGCGGCGGAGGAACTCGCCGGCTCGGAGCAGGAGTGCCGCGTATGACCAGCGTTCGTGCACCAGGGCAGTCGAGTCTCCGGCGTAGTCCTGGATCAGATCGTGGAGCGCCCTCCGGCTCCCGAACCGCATCCGCTCGACGACCCGACTCGGGGGCAGTCGCTGTGGGTGGAGCAGGCACATCGCCCGCGCCGCACTACAGTATCTGACAAAGGCCAGCGGCGGGGCGAGCGCCGCCCGGCGCAAACGGCTCCGAATGGTTCGTGGACTCGTCTCCACCCACTCCGCTGCCAGTTCCACGGTAAGCCGCGGCGAGCCTTTCAGGGCACAGGCGACCCCGAATACCTCCAGGGTCTCAGGCACCATCGCCGGCACCACGTCGAGCAGGGCCCGCTCGGCACCTGGCTGCCAATCGGGAGCTACCACCGTGCCAATGACCTCGCTCAGCCGGTCGAACCCACGAATCGCGACCTCGGACGCGCCGGCCTGGAGTACGGCCGGGATCTGCTGAAACGCGGTACGTGTCGCCGGCATGTCCACGACTATCCTCAGACCGGGATCTCTCCTGCGCAGCTTGGCGATGAATTGGCCGACCCCGGGCCCTGCCCGGTCACGCAGACCGATCACGGCGGCATCGACTTGTCGCTTGAGGGTGAGATCGAGCAGTTCGTCGCCGGTCTCGCATTGCCGGGCGACGGCCACCCGGACGAGATCGGCCGCGATCGCCCGGTCCACTACCACCTCGGGCGCAAGTGCAATGACCGGAAGAGTTCCGGGCTCTGGCATCGGTGACCCTCAAGACGGCCGCGAGGATTACTAGGTCTGGACTTCGTCAGCCGCAAGACAGTCAACCGGCCACTTACCCGCGCAGTCGGCCAGTCGCGCTCAATGCTTGATTCGAAAGAGGCCTTCCGGCGTCCAGCGGCGGGCCGCGCCACGTTCGCGCAGCAGTCGATCGAAGCGGTCGAGAAGGTAGGGATATCCGCCGCGCTCCAAGACCTCTCGTGCCGTCATTCCGAAGCTGTGCTTGATCGAGGCGTTCAGCGCGCCGGCCGAAGCGTAGCCGAGGCGGTCGGCCACCTGTTTCAAAGGTCTTTGGAGCAGATCGATGAGGAAGACCGCATGGAGCAGTCGACACCAGGAAATGAGCTCGCGCAAGCCAGGCCAGCCCGCACGGGTCAGGCGTCCGCGGAGCGTCCGCCCCGCGGTGGACAGCTCCAGCTCCACGTCGCGAGGCAGTAGCCGGCGGTCTGTATGGGCAAGGCAGACCGACAGGATCTCCCGGACTTGGCGAGGCGCGTAGGTGGCGAACAGCAATTGGACTTCGACCGTCGCGCGCCGGTCGAGCGGTGCCGCAACGGCCCCGGCAAGGACCGCCTGAAGCGAGCTCGGACCCCCTCCGGCCCACACGACCCTCAGGAGCACCGACGCGAGGTCGAGGAGCGCCTGCTCCTCGTCGGCGGGCGGACCGTGATACAACACGATCCACAGGAGCGGATGCCGCCGCCGCAGCGCGGCGATGCTCTCCAGGATACCGCTCCCCTCGACATCCCGGGTCGAGGTCAATACCACCGCCGAGAAGTCGCCCGCATTCACTGCAGTGACCAGGTCCGAGACCCTGGCAAAAACCGCCACTGGACTCACACCCCGGAGCGCGTCTACCACGTCGTCCGGCGGAGACTCGGTGTTGGAAAGGACTGCGATCGAAGCCATCGCGAGGTGCTCGTATCTAAATCCGCCGGACCCGGGGGTGGGGTGGCCCAGCGGGACTCGGGAATCTACTCGGCCCAGTTCCGGCCGTAACCCGATGTCCCTCGTGGCGACACGAGGCGACACACACCTGCACTATCTCTCCGATGAGGCGTGGCTGGACAGGCCGGCCGTCAGTCCGTGCGGCGCGCCACCACGTAGAAGTTCGGATCCACCCGGAAGTCCTCCGGATGCTTCAGCGGCAGCGCGACCGACTGCCACGTCTCCGTAGGCGCGAGCCGGACCGCACTATCGGCCGACACCCGCACCCGGAGCGGCATGTCGAAACCCGACACCACCCCCGCCCACCTGAAGGACAGCCGCTGCCCCTCCAGCCGGTACTCGAAGGCCGGAATCCGCGTCGTGGTGAGGTACTGCTGGAACACCTTGTCGAGTCGGATACCCGCCTGGGCGCTGATGTACTCCTGCACCTGCCGGCCGGTCACGATCCGGTGGCGGAACTCGGCGTTGAGTCCCCGCAGGATCCCCACCCATCGCCCGTCGTCCCCGATGACATGGCGGATGGTGTGCAGCATGTTGCCGCCCTTGGGATACATGTCGCCCGACCCCCTGGCGTTGAGGCCGAAGGGGCCGACGATCGGGGCGTCGTTCTTCACCAGTCGGCGGGTGCCGATGACGTACTCCGCCCCCGCGGCCGGGCCGTACCGGCACTCGGTGTAGAGCGATTCCGAGTAGTTGGCGAAGCTCTCGTGCACCCACATGTCCGCGATATCCGCGGTCGTGATGTTGTTGCCGAACCATTCGTGGGCGGTCTCGTGGACGATGATGAAGTCCCAGGTGAGCCCCCAGCCAGTGCCGGAGAGGTCTTGGCCCCGGTAGCCATTGACGAACCCGTTCCCGTACGCCACCGCGCTCTGGTGCTCCATCCCCAGGTGGGGCGCTTCGACCAGCTGGTAGCCGTCGCGGTACCAGGGGTAGGGCCCGAACCACCGCTCGAAGCAGCGCAGCACCGGATGCACCTGGGCGAACTGCGGCCGGGCACTGTCCCGGTGGGCACTCAGCGGCCAGAGGCCGAGCGTGAGCGGGCCACCCTCGCCCTCGAAGGTCTCGCTGATCTGGCTGTACCGGCCGACGTAGGCCGACACGGCGTAGTTGTTGATGGGGGAGGAGACGAACCACTCGTAGGTCGTTCTACCGTCGGCGCCGCGCTCCACCCCGCGGAGCCGGCCATTGCCCACAGCTTGGAGGGAATCGGGAACCGTCAGCGCGACGCGCTGGCTGTCGGGCTCGTCGGCCTGGCTGTCCTTGTTGGGCCACCAGACGCTGGCGCCGAGTCCCTGGCAGGCGGTGCTCACCCAGTCCGCGCCCTCGGGGCCGCGCGCCCAGATCAGCCCCCCGTCCCACGGCGGATTCTCGGCGACGCGGGGCTTGCCCTGGTAATAGACCGTGAGCGTACGGCGGGTGCCCACCTTCTGCCCCGACTGGAGCCGGACGAAGAACGCGTGGCCGTCGCGGCGGAATCGGAGCGGCCGGCCGTCCTGCACCACGCTGTCCACCCCGAGAGGCTGCTGCAGGTCGATCTGCATCTCACGCGAGCGGCCGGTGACGCGGTAGGTGATCGCGTTCCAGCCCCGGAGCGTGCTGTCGGAGGGACTGATGGCGACGTGGAGATCGTAGAACACCACGTCCCACCAGGCCCGCTCGGGCGTGGTCGAGCCGCGGAGGGTGTCGGCGCGAGTGAAGGACGAGGTCTGTGCGGGCGCGTCCGTCGCGAGCGGTCCGACCGCCGCGGCCAGCGCGAGGAACAGGGCGGTTCGGATCATGGACGGTAGTGTATCGCCGGCCCTCTCCTCATGCCAGGCGCACGGCGGCGCCGGCTACCGGTAACCCGCCGCCTGCAACTGGAACAGCTCCGAGTAGAGCCCGCCCAGGGTCAGCAGGTCCTCGTGCGTTCCCTGTTCGGCCAATTCCCCGCCGCGCAGCACCAGGATCCGGTCCGCCATCCGGACGGTGGAGAACCGGTGCGAGATCAGCACGGCCATCCGCCCCTTGGTCAGCTCGGAGAACCGGAGGAAGACCTCGTACTCCGCCCGCGCATCGAGCGCCGCGGTGGGCTCGTCGAGAATGAGAAGCTGGGCGTCGCGCATGTACGCCCGGGCCAGCGCGACCTTCTGCCACTCCCCACCTGAGAGGTCCACCCCTCCCTCGAATCGCCGGCCCAGCATCTGGCCGTACCCGCCGGCCAGCCGGTCCGCCACCGTGTCGGCCAGGCTTCGGCCCGCGGCGCTCTCGATGCCCGGCTGGTCCTCCAGCCGGCTGATGTTCCCCACGGCGATGTTCTCCCGCAGCAGGAAGTCGTACCGCACGAAGTCCTGGAAGATCACGCCCACGTTCCGCCGCAGGCTGAACAGGTCGTACTCCCTGAGGTCCACGCCGTCGAGCAGGATGCGGCCTTCGGTGGGGTCGTAGAGCCGCGCCAGCAGCTTGACCAGCGTGGTCTTTCCCGCCCCGTTCTCCCCCACCAGCGCGATCCGCTCGCCCGGCGTCAGGGTAAAATCCAGCCCCCGCACGGCCCAGCGCTCCGCGCCGGGATACTTGAAGCCCACATTTTCGAAAACGAACCCCTCCCGGATCGGCGACGGCACCGGGCGCGCTCCTTCAATGGGGCGGATCCGGGGCTCGATGGCGAGAAAGGTGAACAGGTCGTCGAGGTAGAGACTCTGCTCGAAGATCTGGGAGAGCGACAGCAGCACCCGCTGGATCAGGTCGCGGCTCTGGCGAAATGATCCAGCGAGAAAGGTGAGCACGCCGATAGTGAACGGCCCCGCCGGCGAGCGGTACGACGTCACCGTGAGATAGATGATGACCGCGTAGGCGCCGTAATAGCCCAGCGTGCCGACCGCGGCCAGGAGACTGGAGACCAGGCTCCGGCGCACCGCGAGCGCCTTGTTCGCCTCGTAGAACTCGTGGGACAGGCGGCCGTAGCGGCCCACCAAAAAGTCCGACAAGCCGAAGAGCTTGAGCTCCTTGGCCGAGATGTCGCTGGCGGCGATGTAGCGCAGGTAGTCGAGCTGGCGCCGCTCGGGCGTCCAGGAGTAGAGCAACGAGTAGCCCAGCGAGGCGAAGTGGGTCTCCCCCAATAGCGACGGCAGCACGGCGACCGCGAGCAGCACCAGCAGCCACGGCACGTACACCGCCAGGGCCACGCCGAGCGTCACCAGGGTGATCAGATCCTGGATGGTGGCGAGCAGGAGGGTGAAGAGCCCGATGCGGCCGACCGTCTGCCGGCGGGCCCGCTCCAGCTTGTCGTAGATCTCCGCGTTCTCGAACTGCTCCAGGTCGAGCGTCGCCGCGTGCCGCATCAGCTCGACGCTGGTGCGGTTGGCGAAGAGATCGCCCAGCAGGCTTTCCAGCAGGGCGGAGAGCCGGCTGAGGCCCTCGCCCACCAGGGCGATGCCCAGCTCCAGCGCCAGCAGTTGGCCCAGGCGCACCCAGGGAAGCGGGCCGCCGGCCCCCACCACCACCACCGCCTGGACCACCTCGTCCACGATCAGCTTGCCGACCCACAGCACGGCGAGCGGCACCAGCGCTCGAGCGACCCGGAGCAGCAGGATGCCCACGACGTAGCGGGACTGGGTGTCCCACACCATGCGCAGCAGGCGGGGCAGGTGTTTGAGCGCCTGCAGCCGCTCCCGCCACGAGACCTCTATGTCTTCCGGCCGGCGCCGGCCGGTGGTGTTGGGCCGGACCACGGGGTGCTGCATCGGGAGGGTCATGCTGGGAAGGTAATTATCTTCTTCCCATGCTTCCCCCCACAACCGCGCTGGTCACTGGCGCCACGCACGGCATCGGCCGGGCGACGGCGTTCGCCCTCGGCCGCGCCGGCTACCGGGTCGGGGTCTGTGCCCGCACCACGGGCAAGGTCGACGCGCTGGTGGGAGAGCTCCGTGCCGCGGGCATCGATGCCGCCGGCGGCGGCGCCGATGTCGCCGACCCCGGCCAGGTAAGTAAGGTGGTCGAGCACGTCTCCAAGGCACTGGGCGAGATCGGTGTCCTGATCAACAATGCCGGAGTGCTCATCGCCCGCCCGATCGAGGAGCTGACCCTGGAGGACTGGGACGCCACCATGGCCACCAACCTGCGCGGTCTCTTCCTCATGACCCGCGCGGTGCTGCCGCCGATGCGCGCCCGGGGACGCGGCGCCATCGTGAACGTGGCCAGCCTCGCGGCCCGGAACGGCTTCGCCGGCGGATCGGCGTATGTCGCGTCGAAACACGCGGTGCTCGGCTTCGGCCGCGCGCTCATGCTGGAGCTGCGGAAGGAGGGCATTCGCGTGGTCACCCTCTGTCCCGGTTCGGTGGACACCGGCATGCTCCGCGACCAGCCGATGCTGAAGTCGGACCCCGCTCGTATCCTTCAGCCGGAGGACGTGGCCGACACGATTCTGCACTGCCTTCGACTCCCGGAGCGCGCGCTGGTGAGCGAAATCGACATACGTCCCACCAACCCGTAGGTCGCGCCGGCGTGTCCCCCGTCGCGGTGTCGATGTGCATCTGCCGCGGAGTATCGTTCGCCGCGCTGCTGCCCCAGGCTCGGGCGGCGGGATGGGATCTGGCGGCGCTGATGCGGGAGACCGGGTGCGGGGCGCAGTGCGGCCTGTGTCGCCCCTATCTCCGCCGCATGCTGGCGACCGGCGAAACCACCTTCCACCAGCTGCTGTGGGAAGATTCCCGCTGACGGCCCGCGTCAACTGGAACCGGATCGACCTGGCCCGGGTGCTGACCGGGATCGCGGTCGTGGTCGGCTGGCTCGGCGTCTACTTCGCGTTCCACGGCCACTGGCTGGGCATCGCGTTGCCCCTGACCACCACCGGGCTGACCTTTGCCGCCTTGCGGGCCGGCGACGCAGGGGCGCGGCGGCGGAGCGCGGCGCTGCGCGATGCCCTGGCCTCGTCGGCCGCGCGGAATCGCGAGCTCGAACGGTTCCGCCATGTCGCCGCCACCCTCCTCACCAGCGGGGAGCTCTCAGTGCTGCTTCAGGAAGTCTCCGACGCCGCGGTAGACCTGCTGCAGGCCGAGGGCGGTGCCGTCGCGCTGGTTGTGGAAGAAGGCCGTTTCCTCAAAATTCAGGCCGGCACCGGGACCTTGGCCGACACCCGGGGCCGCCTCGTGCCCTCCGACGGGTCCCTGGTGGGCGAGGTGGTCGGCAGCGGCGCCCCCCTCCTTTCCAACGAGATGCACCTGGATCCGCGCAGCTACAAGATGCCGGGTATGGAGATCACCCTCCGCACTGCCGCCATTGTGCCGCTCCGCTCTGCGGGGGTCGCCATCGGAACCATGAGCGTGTACAACCGGCGTGACGGCCGCGCCTTCTCGGAGCACGATCTTCAGCTCCTCCAGACCCTGGGCGACCAGGTGGTGGTCGGCCTGGACCGCGCGTCGGTGCTGGAGGAGAGCCGCCGCAACGAGCGGGCGCTCGCGGCCAAGAACGCCGAGCTGCAGCGCGCCACTCGGCTCAAGAGCGAGTTCCTCGCCAACATGAGCCACGAGCTGCGCACGCCTCTCAACGCGATCATCGGCTTCTCCGACCTCATCCTGTCTGAGGGAGTCGGCGAGGTCAGCGCCCAGCAGCGCGAGTTCCTGGAGGCGGTGCTCCGGAACGGCCGCCACCTGCTCGAGCTCATCAACGGTGTGCTCGATCTCTCCAAGATCGAGGCCGGCCGGATGACGCTGGCGCTCGCCGCGACCGACCTGCGTGAGGCGATCACCGGTGCCGTGGCCGATACGGCGAGTCTCAGGAGCGCCAAGCGCCAGGACGTGTGGCTGGAGCTCGACGACCGGCCCCTCAAAGTGGTGGCCGACGGTGTCCGGGTCCGCCAGGTGCTCTTCAACCTCCTCTCGAACGCCTCCAAGTTCACCGGGGAAGGCGGCACCATCATTCTCTCGGCGCTCAGCACCCGTGCCCCGCTCGCGTCGCCGGCCGACCGCGCCGGCGACGAACAAAAGCTGGTGACCAAGGACGTGGTCTGGGTCTCGGTGGCCGACACCGGCATCGGCATCGCGCCGCACGAGATGTCGAAGCTGTTCCAGGAGTTCAGCCAGGTGGACAGCTCGGCCAGCCGCCAGGCGCAGGGTACCGGCCTGGGTCTCGCCCTCAGCAAGAAGCTGGTGGAGATGCACGGCGGAACCATCGGGGCGGAGTCGTTACCGGGGCGAGGGTCCACCTTCTGGTTCATCCTTCCCGCCGACGGGCCGGTTCGGCGAGCGCTGGCCGGTTCGGCGGGGGGCCCCGCGGGCGGCCCGGCCGGCGGTTCGGTGTCGGGGTCCGCGGCCTGACACACCCCTGTTTCGCGCGACCTACTCGGTCAAGCTCGAGGGAGGTGACCAGGGCCGCTTCCAGCATCCGTACCTCTCGGTCGGAGGGGAATCGAACGCCCGGCAGACCGATCTCGACCCCGAGGATTTCGCTCCC
>JACCRH010000346.1 GCA_013813675.1 Gemmatimonadales bacterium | reverse complement strand
ATCCTGAGCGGAGCGAAGGAGGCTGAGCGGCGCTTCGGCTCCTTCGCTCCGCTCAGGATGACAGTGCCGCTCAGGATGACATACTGCTCCGCTCAGGATGATGACACACTACTCTGCCGACTGATTGCCGACACCTGACGCTCCCAGTCAGCGAGCGTCGAGACCGGAAGGCTGCAGCTCGTGCCGATGCAGGCATAGCCTCGCGTCCCCGCTCCTGCCGCCAGCATACCCGCCAGCGCCGGCGGCAGCTTGCCTGGCCCGGCTTGCGCCGGCGTGAGCCGCTGTACCACCCGCCGGGGCGCGAAGCCGGCGAGCGCCACCCGGTGCATCGCAGCGGCGGTTTCGTCGCCCTCCTCGCCGATCACCACCAGGTGGGTGGTGGGATTGAGGTACCAGTCGAGCGCCAGCAGGAAGGCCGAGCCGTGAAGCCCGAGGTCGGCGGCACCGCCGGCGAAGGCCGAGGCCAGCGCACCCGCCCGCTCGCGCCAGAGCGCTTCGCCAGTCAGCTCGTGCAGCCGCGTGAAGGTGATGCCCGCGACCCCGTTGGGCGACGGCGTGGGTGTGTCCTGCACCGGCTTGACCCGAGCGGGGAGCAGACCCTCCTCGCCGCTCCGGCCGCGGGCAGTGTCGAACAATCCACCCGCGGCATCGTCCCAGTAGTCCTTCCAGACCCGCGCCATGAGCCGCTCGCCCCAGTGCAGCCACTCCCGGTCGCCGGTGGCTTCGTAGGCGTCGAGCGCCGCCGCGGCCGCCTGCACCTGGTCATCCACCAGGCCGGTGACGCCGCCAGGGGTGTGGGACAAGGCGTCGGGCTCCGGGCTCTCGCGCCGCAGCAGCGCGAGCGTCGCGAGCGCGTGACTGCGGGCCCGGGCATCGCCCAGCACCGCCCAGGCACGCAGCATCGCCGACGCCATCATCGCATTCCAGTTGGCGTAACGGGTGCGGTCGATGAACGGCGCGGGTCGGAGGGCTCTGGCCTCGAGCAGCTTCCGCCGCGCGGACGCGAGCAGCAGCCTGGCGGCGTCCTCCGTGAGACCGGTGAGCCGAGCTACCGCCGGCAGCGGCGCCGCGACGAAGAGGACGTTCTTGCCCGGATTGTGATGCATCTCGCCCGCGGTGCCGATGTCGTAGAATGCGGCGGCCACGTCCAGCTCGTCCCCCGAGAGGACCGCGGCGGCCTCCTCCCTCGTCCAGGTGAAGTAGTCGCCGTCGTCGTCCAGGCCGACGTCGGCATCCTGGCTCGCGGCGTAGCCGGCCTCGGGGTCCGAGGCGACCTCACGGACCCAGCGCACGATCCCCCGCGCCACCTCGGCGTACTCCTCGATTCCGAACGCCGCGTGGGCGTCGAGATACGCCTTCAGCAGCTCCGAGTTGTCGTACGACATCTTTTCGAAATGCGGCACGATCCACTTCGCGTCCACGCTGTAGCGGTGGAACCCTCCGCCCAGCTGGTCGTACATCCCGCCCCGAGCCATGCCTTCGAGCGTTCGATCGATGATGCGCCGGATCTCGTCGCCGGGCTGGTCGTGCCAGCGATGGAGCAGGAGGGTCACCGCGCCGGGATGGGGGAATTTCGGCTGGCTGCCGAACCCCCCATGGACCGGATCGAACACTCGGGCGATCTGATTCTCCGCTTCGGTCAACAGCGCCGCCGACGGCTCCCCCGGCGCGCTCTCGTCGAGATGGGCGTCGAGCACTCGGCGGATCGCCTGCGCCTGCGCCTCCACTTGCCCCCGCCGGGAGCGATACGCCTCGAGCACGCTTCCGAGCACCGTGCGGAATCCCGGCTGCCCGTACTTTCCTTCAGGGGGGAAATAGGTGCCCCCGTAGAACACCTCGCCCTCCGGCGTCAGGAACGCCGTGAGCGGCCAGCCGCCCTGCCGGGTGAACGCCTGGACCGCGCGCTGGTACCGCGCGTCCACGTCCGGCCGTTCGTCCCGGTCCACCTTGATGCAGATAAAGTTGTCGTTGAGGTACTGGGCCAGCGCGGGGTCTTCGTAGGACTCGCCGTCCATCACGTGACACCAGTGGCACCACACCGCGCCGATGTCGAGCAGCACCGGCCGGTCCTGCCCTCGGGCCGCGGAGAAGGCATCGGTGCCCCAGGGATACCAATGGATCGGCTGGTGCGCCGCCGACTGGAGGTAGGCGGAGGCGGCGTTGCCGAGACGATTGGGGGACAAGGCTGGCTACTTGTGGCTCAACGAATAGACGTAGGCCGCCACCGCCTTCACCTCTTCGTCCGTGATCGAGCTGCCGCCCTTGGCCGGCATGGGAACGCCCTTCTTCGCTTTCTCGGCGGGAATCCCCGACGTCACGGTGGCGACGATCATGTCGTAGGAGCCGTCGCCGTGCAGCCATTCCGCATCGGTGAGGTTGGGTCCAATGGTGCCCTCGGCGTTGCTGCCGTGACAGGCGTAGCATAGGCCGGTCTTGTGGAAGATCGTGTCGCCCTTGGCGATCGCGGCCGGCGTCCCGCCGGCGGGCGCGGCTTTATCCTGCGCGGCGGCCTCGCCGGCACCTGCCAGCGCGGCCAGGGCGAGCAGCAGACCGAGGCGAGCGGGGAAAAGCATCGTGTACTCCTATGGGGGTGAGGGCGTTGCCAACCTCTCGGTCTCTGAGAATAAGCCTGGCTGAATGCCGGTCAAGCCGGTCGGAGGGGAGGCGAGCACCCCGGGGAGGGCCCTGCCAACTCATTGCCCGGAGGTCACATCCGTGACTGGCAGCGCACTCAAGGAAGCGGCTTTGGGACGGAAGATCGCCGGGTCGTAGGCGCTCCTAGGGTTCCACAGCACCCATGAATCGAGGCCCAGCTCCTCGGCGGCGCGGATCTGTTCTCGCACCAACGCCGGGGTGTAGCGGGGCTGGCCCAGCGTGAACGCCTGGAGATAGGGCCGGATCTCGGCAGTCTCTCCCAGGGGCGCCGAGCGGCGCAGCGCGTCCTGCATCGCGCGCCGGATCACCTGGTACGGCTCGCTATTGGGGTGCTTCAGGTTGTAGACCCCGCGCATGTAGTGGCTGGGGTATACCATCGGCAACACCACGTCCGCGGTGGTGACCAGGTCCTCCCAGTACTGCCCGATCCCCATGTCGCCGCGCGCGCTGGTGGTGAGGCCAAAGACGTCGATGGTGAAAGGCACGCCGATCGGCCTGGTTCGCTCCCGCAACAGGCGCAGGTTGCGGGTCACACCCTGCCGCTTGGTCTCGCCGGGACGCCGGCCGGGGAAGAGCGCGCTCGCCAGACGGCTCTCGGGCTCGTCGGGGAACCGCACATAGTCGTACTGCACCTCGGCGAAGCCCATGCGCACCGCCTCGGCGGCCAGCTCCGCGGCGTAGACCCAGATCGAATCGTTGAACGCATCCACCCAGGCGAAGTCGAGCCGGTCGCGCCAGAGTCCGCCGTTCACGTGCTGGACCGACCACAGGGGCTTCTTGGCGGCGAGCAACGGGTCCTTCGCCACCACGATGCGGGCGATGGGAAAAATCCCGTGCTCGCGCATGATCCGAACCCGCTCCCGTGTGTCGCGGGCGCGGAGCTGCTGGTTGGCGCCGATCTCGACCGCGGTCCGGACCTGGGACCGGTAAGTGAGGTACCCGGTGTCGTCCTTTACGTCCACCACGAACGCATTGACCTCGGTCCGGTCGGCGAGCCGCACCAGCTCGTGAAAGCGCTTGCCGCCGAAGGCCCACGCGTTGACGTAGAGGGCGCGCATGCTGGCCGGGGGTCGGTCGAGCGGCGGAGCGGGCCAGCGGACCGGCGCCTCCATCCCCGGGACGGCGAAGATCGAGTCCGGGGGCGCCGGGGCGGGGGGCAGCTCGTCCGCCCAGCGGGGGCCCTGCTGGGCTTCGAGGGAGGCGACGTGCAGAAAAATCGCCAGAATGCCGAGCCTGAGAGAGCGGTGCATGACCCCTGATCCGAGAAAGAAGAACGCCGGGGCACCCAGTGGCGCCCCGGCGTTCTTCTTCCGCAAATCAGAGGCCCGGTGCGACCGGCTTGATCTCCACTCTTCGGTTCGCCAACCGGCCGCGGGGCGTATTGTCGGTGGTGAGAGGGATGCCGCCGCCATAACCCCGCGCCTGCACCTGCTGAAAGTTGACGCCCTTGGTGACCAGGTAGGTCCGCACCGCGTCGGCCTGGAGGTTGGTGAGATGTTGGTTCTGCGCGGCCACGCCGGCGTTGTCGGTGTGCGCACCGACTTCCGCCCTAAGGGTAGTGTCCGCCTGGAGGATCCCGGCGATGGAGTCGAGCGCGGCGTACGACTGGGGCAGAAGCCGCGCGGTGCCGGGGGCAAACCCGACGCCGGGGAGGACTCCCGCCACGATCCCCGATCGAGACGCTCTGGCCGTCGGCTGGGGTCGAGGCGGGTCGCGCTGGACCCGAGACGGTCGTGGGGTCACCGCCGGTGGCTGCGCCGGCGTCTGGGGATCGGGTGGAGCCGGCCGCGCCGCCGCGCCGGGCGCCGTGGGGCATCCGGCGGGGTTGATCGTCGCTCCCGTCGGCGTCCGGGGGCAGCGATCGAGACCGTCGAGCACACCGTCGCCGTCCTCGTCCCCGGGGCAGCCGAGGGCGTCCACCGTCGCGCCGCGCGGCGTCTCGGAGCAGCGGTCGAGGCCGTCGGGAATGGAATCCCCGTCGCTGTCCTTGGGGCAGCCGTTGGGGTCCACCAGCACCCCGGTCTCGGTATCGGGGCAGCGGTCCAGCCCGTCGGCGATGTTGTCGCCATCGGAGTCCTGGGTGCATCCGGTCGAGTTGACCGAGGCGCCCGGCGCGGTGTTGGCGCAGCGGTCCACCCCGTCGGGCACGCCGTCCGCGTCGCTGTCGCTGGGGCACCCGGTCCCGTCCACCTGCGCGCCGGCTGGGGTATCCGGGCAGCGGTCGCGGTTCTCCAGGACGCCATCCCCATCGCTGTCGGGGATCGGCTTGCTCCCGAGCATGTAGCTGAGACCGACGCTCACGCCGAGGTTGGTGAAGCTGCGTGGAGGGTCTTTACTCCGGTTGCGGGTCAGGGCCAGATCGCCTCGAATGAGGACCTCGGAGCCGATGCCGACGCGCACGCCCGCCCCGCCCGCCAGCGCGCTGCTGCTGCCACAGATGATGGTGGAGGCGACAGCGGTGGGACAGGGATCACCGAACTTGGTCGATCCCCCTCCCGCCCGGAGATGTCCCCATGCGTTGCGGCCCAGCGGAATGTTGTAGAGGATCGACCCGATGAAGGTCCTGGTACTGACGCCGACATCCGTATCCTTGGTCTTCGCCCCGGCAAACGCGCCCTCGAGCTCGACCGAGAAATGGTAGGGCAGCCAGAGCCCGACCCGCCCGACTCCGCCGAACGCGCTCTTGAGCTCGGTGATGGAGCCATAGGATTGATTGAGAACACCGGCGCCAAGCTCGACCAGATACCGGCGTTGCTGGGCCTGGAGTGCCGAGGCAAAGAGCAGGAGCGGGGCCAGGGCACGGACTACCCGGTACCCCTCGGCGAGGGATCGAGAAGGACGTCGGTAGGTTCGCATGGGTCAAATAGATACGCCGCCAGGTCGGGACTGACAAGGAGGCTCGTCACAGCGGTCGGTCCCTCTTGGCTTCGCCACAGCGGAGGGCTACGATTCGCGGCGGCACACCCCGGGCGGAGGGCAATGATGCAGGTGACCATCCAGTATTGCGTGGTCTGAAACTACGAGTCTCGGGCCACCGGTCTGGCGGCCGAGCTGAAGCAGTCCTTCCCTGAGCCGGAGGTGCGCCTGATCCCCTCGTCGGGTGGCGTTTTCGAGGTCAGGGTGGACGGCGAGCTGGTCTTTTCCAAGAAGGCCAGCCGGAGGCACGCGGAGGCTGGAGAAGTGGTGAGGCTGATACGAGAGGCAACCGGGTGAGGCTCGCCATCTCCAGCGGCGGCGGCGACGCGCCGGGGCTCAATGCGGTGATTCGGGCGGTGGTGCTGTCGGCTCACTACCGCGGTTGGCGATCCTACGGAATCCTGCGCGGCTACGAGGGCCTCTTGTCGTTCAACGGCGTGGTTCCGCTGGGTCCCGCCGAGGTTCGGGGCATCACTCATCTCGGCGGGACGATTCTCGGCACCACCAACCGTGGCAATCCGTTCCGCTACGTGATGCGGGACGAGCAGGGGAACGAATCGGAGACCGACCGCTCGGACGACCTGGTGGGGGCCTTCCAGGCCAGCGGCTTCGACGCGCTGATCTCGATCGGCGGCGACGGCAGCCTCCAGATCTCGCACCAGCTCTGGTGCAAAGGGCTGCCGGTGGTGTGCGTGCCCAAGACGATCGACAACGACGTGAGCGGCACCCAACGTACCTTCGGGTTCGACAGCGCCGTGAGCACCGCGACAGAGGCCCTCGACAAGGTGCACTCCACCGCGGAGAGCCACGACCGGGTGATGGTGGTCGAGCTGATGGGCCGCTACGCCGGGTGGATCGCGCTCTACAGCGGGCTCTCGGGCAGCGCCGACGTGATTCTGCTGCCGGAGATCCCGTTCGACATCGAGAGGGTGTGCGACAAGATCCGCGCCCGGGAGGCGGCCGGGCGCCGCTTCAGCATCGTGGTGGTCGCGGAGGGCGCGCGTCCCAGCGACGGAGCGATCGAGCTGGTGGAACGCCGGGGCATCGGTACGGTGGATCGGCTGGGTGGGATCGCGAGCAAGGTAGCCCGGGCGATCGAGCTCAGGACCGGAAAGGAGACCCGCACGCTGGTCCTCGGCCATCTCCAGCGGGGCGGCTCTCCGACGACGTACGACCGCCTCCTCGCGCTCCGGTTCGGCGGCGCCGCGGTGCGAGCCATCGCCGAGGGGGCGTTCGGAACGATGGTCGGCCTCAACGGGCCCGACATCACCAGGGTTCCGCTGGCCGAGGTGGTCGGCCGGCCCAAGAACGTCCCTCTCGACGGCGACATCATCGCGACGGCGAGGGAGCTGGGGATCAGCCTGGGGGATTGACGCGTTGTCATCCTGAGCGGAGCGAAGGAGGCCGTGCCAGCATGGGCCCCCTCGACTTCGCTCAGGGTGACATTCTCTCACTCGCGCACCCCCTACATTTCCCAATGCCCAAGTACCCCCCCACGCCCACCTCCGACACCGCCGAGACGCTGCACGGCGAGACCATCCCCGACCCCTACCGTTGGCTGGAGGACGGCGAGAGTCCGGCCACGAGGGAGTGGACCGCGGCCCAGAACGCGCTCACCCGGTCGTACCTGAACGCCGTGCCGGGCCGGGCCGACCTCCATCGCCGGCTCGACCAGCTGCTCGCGATCGGCGCGATCAGCGTTCCCACGCCGGCGCGGGGCCGCTACTTCTACCAGCGGCGCGACGGACGGCAGAACCAGCCGGTGCTCTATTTGCGGGAGGGCGTGCACGGCGAAGACCGGGCAGTGATTGATCCCAACGCCCTCGACGACGGTGGCACGGTTGCGCTGGACTGGTATTACCCGAGCGACGACGGTCGCCTGCTGGCGTACGGCCTGTCGGAGAACGGCAGCGAGGAGAGCGTGCTTCAGGTGCTGGAGGTGGATTCCGGCACACTCCTCGGAGACCGGATCCCGCACACCCGTGCCGCCGATCTCGCCTGGCTTCCGGACGGGACGGGATTCTACTACACCCGCTATCCCGCGGCCGGCCAAGCGCCGGCGGGCGAGGAGCACTACCACCGGGCCATCCGTTTCCACCGCCTCGGCTCGGATCCGGCGGACGACCCGCTGGTCCTCAAGCCCGCCGAGAAGGAGCACTGGCCCAGTGTGGGGATCTCGCCCGACGGGCGCTGGCTGGTGATCGGAGTCGCCCGGACCTTCGACCAGACCGACCTCTACCTGCAGGACCTTCGGAGCGGAGCGCCACCGGTGGCAGTCGCCAAAGACCTGCCTGCCTCGTTCGAGGGCGAGGTCATGCACGGCCGGCTGTTCATGCGCACCAACCTCGACGCGCCGACCTACCGGCTCTACGCGGTGGATCCCGAGCGCCCGGACCGCGAGGCCTGGCGGGAGATCGTCGGACCGCGCCACGACGCTGTGCTGGAAGGCGTGCGGGTCACCGCCGCCCACCTCGCGCTCAGCTATCTCGAGCGGGCGTCGTCGAGGCTGAGGCTCACTGACCACGACGGCCGCGGTGTACGCGAGATCCCGCTGCCGACGCTGGGCAGCCTGTTCGGCGCCGGAGCGGAGTGGGACGGTCGCGAGCTCTTCTATGGCTTCTCCTCGTATACCGTCCCGCCCGGCGTCTACCGGATCGACATGGAGACCGGCGCCGAGGAGCTCTGGCGCCGGGTGGAAGCCGACGTGGATCCCTCGCGGTTCGAGGTGAGCCAGGTGGCGGTCCGCTCCCGGGACGGCACCGAGGTCTCGATGTTCCTGGTGCACCGCGCGGGCCTGGTGCGGGACGGCGGCAATCCGGTCTACCTCACAGGGTACGGCGGCTTCAACATCAGCATGACGCCGGCCTTCTCGCGCTCGCTGCTGCTGTGGCTGGAGCGAGGCGGAGTCGTCGCCATTCCCAACATCCGGGGTGGGGGAGAGTACGGCGAGGACTGGCACCAGCAGGGCATGCTTGGCCGCAAGCAGAACAGCTTCGACGACTTCGTCGCGGCCGCCGAGTGGCTGATCGCGCGGGGATACACCGTACCGGAGCGCCTGGCCGCCGCCGGCGGGTCGAACGGCGGCCTGCTGATGGGTGCCGTGCTCACCCAGCGGCCCGACCTGTTCCGGGCCGTCGTGATCCAGGTGCCGCTGCTCGACATGCTGCGGTATCACCGTTTCCTGATCGCCCGGCTGTGGATCCCGGAGTACGGGTCGGCCGAGGATCCGGCGCAGTTCCCTTGGCTCAGGGCCTACAGCCCATATCACCACGTGGGTGACGGCGTGGCCTACCCCGCCGTCCTCCTCGCCACCGCGGAGAGCGATACGCGGGTGGACCCTATGCACGCCCGCAAGATGACCGCCCGGCTCCAGGCCGCGACTTCGTCCCCTCGACCGATTCTGCTTCGGCTGGAGGCCCGCGCCGGCCACGGCGCGGGCAAACCGCTCAACAAAGTGCTCGAGGAGCTGACCGATACCTGGGCGTTTGTGTTTTCGGAGGTGGGGGTGGAGTTTGAGGCTGGTTGACGGTGGTTGTCACCCTGAACGAAGTGAAGGGAGCATACGCTGGGTCATGCCCCCTTCGCTGCGCTCAGGGTGACAATCTGTCGCACTGGCCCTCACGTCATTCGGAGCTCGAGATCATGACCCACGCCACCCGTTCCGCCATCACGATGACCCACCCCGACAAGTGGATCGCCTTCCTGCGCATCGTGGTGGGACTGTACTTCGTGAAGTCGTTGGTCACGAAGATGAGCATCGTCTTGGCCGGCGGATTTCTGCCGCTGCCGGCGGTCTCGGAGCGGTGGATCAGCGTGATGCCGGCCATCGTGGCGAAGCAAGCCTCGCAGAACCCGATCGCCGAGTACAAGCAATTCCTCGAGGGCACGGTGCTCACCCATCCGGAACTGTTCGCCCAGCTCACCGCCTGGGGAGAGACGGCGGTGGGTCTCGGGCTGACGCTGGGGCTGCTGACCGGGGTGGCGTCGCTGCTCGGGCTGGTACTGGTGACGAACTATGGGCTCGCCACCCAGTGGATGTCCCCCGGACAACAGGGGTTTCACCTGGTGCTCTTCTCCCTCATGCTGGCATTCTTCATGGCTCGAGCGGGGCGGGTGTGGGGACTGGACGGCAGGATCGCGGCCCGCAACCCCGACTCGGTGCTCGCCCGCCGCCCGCTCAGCTGAGCCCCGGCTCGTTCAGGTCCCGGTCTCCAGCCACTTCCGCCAGGCGTTAAAGCTGAACGGCCGGCCGAGGAAATCCTCAACCAGCCGTGCCGCGGGAGCCGATCCACCCCGCTCCAGAATCAGGCGTCGATAGCGGCGGGCCGGATCCGCCGCCAGCAGATCCGACTGGTCGAACCGGCTGAACAGATCCTTCGCGATCACCAGCGACCACATGTAGGTGTAGTAGAACGCCGAGTAGCCGTTGAGGTGGGTGAACGAGGTCTGCATGTGCGTGCCCGGCATCGGCGGCACCGGCGTGTAGGCGCGTGTCACCGCCGAGACGATCGAGTCGCTGTCGACCTGCGCCGGCGGGCGGTCGTAGAGGGACAGCGAGATCCGGGCGTAGGTCATCTGGGTGCGCATATCGAGCGCCCGGCCGAACTCGGTGGCCCGCTTGAGCTGGTGAACCAGCTGGGCGGGAATCGGCTCGCCGGTCTGGTGATGCCGGGCGAAGCCCGCCAGCACCGCCGGGTCCCAGCCCCACTCCTCCAGCATCTGCGACGGCGCCTCCACGAAATCCCATTCGGTTCTGACGCCGCTCACCCCGCTCCAGCGCTGGCGCGCCAGCAGGGCGTGCATCAGGTGGCCGAACTCGTGGAGAAAGGTCTCGACGTCGCCGTGATCCATCAGGCCGGGCTCGCCGGGGGTGCCGCCGGGGAAATTGCAGATCAGCGCGGATTCCGGGAGCGCCCCATCGGTAGTGCCGGTGCGGACCCGAAAGTGGGCCGCGTGGCCGTACTTCCCGGGGCGCGGGTGCATGTCGAGATAGAACCGACCGACCAGCTCGCCGCCCTCCAGCATCTCCCAGCCCTCGACCGAAGGGTGCCACACCGGCGGGTCCTTCATTCGTCGGAAGCTGACGTTGAAGAGCCGGGCGGAGAGATCCAGGACGCCTTGCTTGACCCGCTCGTAGGGGAAATAGGGGCGCACCTTCTGGGAATCGAAGTCGTACTCCGAGCGGCGCACCAGCTCGCGCAGGTAGGCGGTCTCCCACCGGTTGATCACCGCCGCGCCCGGCTGGTCCAGCTGCTTCCGGCGGAGCAGCATCAGATACTCGCGCTCCGCCGCGTCCTTCGAGGCGGCGACGACCCGGTCGATGAAGGCCGACGCCTTGGCGGCGGAACCCACCATCTTGTCGGCGACGGCGTAGTCCGCCCACGACGTAAAGCCGAGCAGACGGGCCAGCTCGTCGCGTCGGGCGATCATCCGGTCGAGCACCGCCATGTTCGCCGGGTATGCCCGGTTGTCGAACTCGGCGCGGAGCCGTCGGCGCAGGTCGTCGCTTCGGGCGTAGGTGAGCACCGGGATCACATCGGGGTATTCGGTGGTGAGACCAATGCGCCCATTGGGCCCGGCCGGGTGGGACGCGATGAAGTCGGCCGGCAGTCCGTCGAGCTCGGCGGCGGACGCGAGCTCGATCCTTCGGACGTCGTCCCGGACGTTCCGGTCGAATTCCTGGCCGATGGTGACCAGCTCGTCCCGCAGCACCTTGATCCGCGCACGGGTGGCGGAATCCCGGTCCACCCCGGCGAGCCGGAAGTCCCGCAGGAGTCGGCCGACATAGTGCCGGGTGACCGGGTCGGCGTCCTGCAGCTCCACCGACTCGATCGCTTCGAAGACGCGTCGGTCGAGCGACAGCTCGGTCGCGAAGGCCGCCACCCGCTGGTCGCTTCGCTCCGCCGCCTGCCGCAGCGCCGAGTCCGGGTGGACATTCCGGATCAGCCCGGCCTCGCTCGCCGCGCGATCCAGCTCCCGAGTCATATGGTCGTAGGGCGCCAGGGTGTTGGAGATGGTGCGCTGGCTCGTCACGGCCACCAGACGGTCGAGCATCCGCCGGGCGCGCAACAGCCGCTGCTCCACTGCTCGCTCGAATCCGGCGCCATCGGGATGACCGGTCCAGAACGGCTGGTTGTCGGTGTCGGGCGGATCGAGCGGCGCGGCAAGCGTGGCGGCGAGTGCCAGATATCGAAGCGGCATGAAGTCGTCCGAAGGTGACCGGTCAGCGTACGACACGGGGTCGGGAGCGCAGACCGCCCACGACGCCGTCGGCCTCGCAGTGTGCGCTTCGCTCGCTGTAAACGATGCAGAACACGCCATCCGAGCGCCAGCGGCCGTACCACAGCCGCATGACGGTGCGGTCCTGGCCCGAGAAACGGCGCGAAGGGCCGTCTTCGGTGTAGAGGGCCACATGGGTGTGCACCGTGCCGTCCCACTTCGGCGGGCCGCAGCGCTCGATCGAGGCGGTGGCCGAGATGCCCATGGAATCCGCGGCGTCAGGCTCGATCCGGAGGATCCGACTCACGAAAACCGTGTCGCCGCGGATATCGGCGGCGAGGCAGGCCACGCGCTCCTGCTGCGCCTCCACACTCTCCTGCCACAGTGAGCGGAGCGTCGCCCCGGCCTCCGGGCTGAAGCGGAAGCCGGCACGCGGGGACGGTTCCTGTGCCGCGGCAGCCGGGTACGCCGCCATGACCCCCAACCAGCACATCAGCGCCAGCCGCACGCCGGACCTCAGTAGGCGGACCGGGGGAAGATGGCGACGCCGCGGGGGCCGTCGATCTCGCAATAGGCACCGGTCGCCGAGTACAGCACGCAGAACAGCCCCTCGGCGTGCCACCGGCGCCACCAGAGTCCATTGACGCCGCGGTCCGCCCCCGAAAACCGGGAGTAGGGCCGCGCGCCGTCGTAGAGGGCCACGTGGGTATGCACCGTACCCTGCCAGCGGGGCGGGGCGCAGGTTTCCAGCGATGGCGCGGCGGAGACCCCGAGTGAGTCCGCCCAGCCGGTCAAGGGAAGGATGCGGATGATCATCACGGTGTCCCGGCGGGTCTCTCCCGCCAGGCAGGCCACCCGCTCCGTCTTGGCATCGCGGCTGCCGGTCCAGAGCCGCCGGAGCTCGGCGGTCGCGTCAGGCTCGAATCGAAAGGCTTGGGGCCCCCGGGCGGTCGCGCCCAGCGCCAGAACCGCCAGTGCAACGACGGGCCACCGGATCACGGGGCCCGGCCGACCGCGACTCCCCAGGGCAGCTCGCCGGCGGGAATCTTCTTCAGCACCTTCATGGTTTCGGTGTCCACCACCGTCACGTCGTTGGAGGGGCCATTGGCGCTGTAGAGCTTACGACCATCGGTGGTGAGCCCGATCCCCCAGGGACGGACACCGACTTCGACCGTGGCGACGATAGAGTCGGTGGCCAGGTCCACCACCGACACCGACCCGCCGCGGCCGTTGGCCACGTACAGGCGCTTTTGATCGGGCGACAGCTCCACTCCCATCGGCTTGGAGCCTTCCGGCATCGTCAAGGTCCGCACAACCTTGCGGGTCTTGGCATCGACCACCGACACGGTGCCGCCGGTCTCGGAGCTGACGTAGGCCCGGCCGCCGTCGCTGCTGAACGCCAGATCGCGGGGGCGATTGCCGACGCTGATCCTGGTAATCACCTTGCCGCTGTCGGTGTCGAGCACGGTGACGTCGTGATCGGTCTCGCCGGTGACCCAGACGGTCTCGCCGCTCGGATGCAGCTCCACGCCCTCCGGCTCCCGGCCTACGGAGACCGTCTTCAGGATCTTGCCGCTCGCGATGTCCACGATCGTGGCGGAGTCCGCGTCCTCGTTGGAGACGAAGAGCCGGGTTCCGTCCTTGCTGATGTCGAACGCCTCGGGATCGGAGCCGCCCGGGAGCACCTTGGTCACCTTCCGGCTCGCCACGTCGATCACGCCGATGCCGTCCTTGGTCTTGTCGGCCTTGAGCTTCTCACACTCCTCGTCGGGCATCGTGGGCGGGCAGCGAGGCGACCCGCTGAGCGCCACGTAGACGGTCCGGCCGTCCTCGCTGAGCCGGATGCCGCGGGGGCGGGTCCCCACGGAGATGGTGCCGACGACGCTGTCGGTCGACGTGTCCAGAATGGTGAGCTCGCCCGACCCCTCATTGGTTATATACGCGAGCTCGGCCCCGGGAGTGTCGGAGGCGGTGGAGGCGGAATCGGCGGCGCCGCCGGATCGCGCTCCGTCCCCGCTACATGCGGTGCCGGAGAGGGTCAAACATGCAGGAAGCGCGATTCGGAAAACGGCTCGAGCGCGGTCATTGGGCATCGAAGATCGCCTTGTCCCGGTTACGGGCCTGATCCAGGCCCTGAGTCTGTGCCAAACCTCTGGCGCCGCGAAAGCTCGCGCCCTCGATGTTGGACTTGGCCAGGCGGGCGCCCGTCAGGTCGGCGCGGCTGAAGTCGGTCTGTACCAGTTCGGCATTCTCGAGGTTGGCTCGCGGCAGCTTGGCGCCCGTGAGATCGGCGTGGGAGAAATCGGCTTTGTAGAGGTTGGCGCCGCTCAGGTCGGCGCCGCGCAGGTCCGCGCCGACGAACGTCGCCCGCATGACCCCCATGGACTGATTGCCCGGGTCGGCGCCGGCGTTGGAGTTTCTGAGGCTGGCGCCCGAGAGGTTGGCGCTCCGGAGATAGCCGATGATCCGGGTGCCGGCCAGATTGGCCCCACTCAGGTTGGTCTTTTCCAGGATCGTGGCGAAGAGGCTGGCGCCGGCCAGATCGGCTCGGTGAAAGTCGGCCCGGCGCAACACCGTGCCGTCCATATTGGCCTTGGTGAGCACCGCATCGGTTCCCACCGCGTCGGTGAGATCGCAACTGAAGAGATTGGCGCCGGCCAGTCGGGTTCCGACGAGGCGAGCGCCGGTGAGATCGGCCCGTTTGAAGTCGACATCCGTGAGGTCGAGCCCACTCAGGTCTACGCCGGACAGATCGGGCGCGGTGGCTTCCGGCGCGGCGGCCAGCCGGCGAGCCACCTGGGCGGCATCGAGGCGAACCATGGGAGTGTCGGCCACGACAGGGGCCATGGAGCGGAGGAGTCCGGCCATCCAGAGACTCGCGACGATTCCACTTCCCACGGGGACCTCACTTTCACCTTGCACGCGGTTGAACGGCTTTTCCAGCCTGCTCAGCCCTGCACTTTTCGGGCGGGCCTGCCGGGCGACATCTTCCCGTCGCTTCGCGCCTTCACGTAGGCGTAGATCTTCTCGATGATGGCGGGATCCATTCCGAGGGAGCACCAGGCCGGCATCCCCTTCGCCGGCCGGCCGGCGCAGACCACCTGGAGGAACGCCTCCTTGGTGTTGATCGGCCCCTGGGGCTTCAACGAGACGATGAGGTGGGGGGCGATCGTGGTGCCCAGGACATCCTCGCCGTGGCATCGCGCGCAGTTCAGGTTGAATTGCTTCCAGCCGTCGTACACGGCCTGTGACACGGTGTCCCGCGGCGCCTGGTGGTACTGGTCACGAATCTCCTGGGCCTCCAGCCGGGAGCCAACCGTCACGGCGGCCAGAAGAATGCCACCACCGGCGGCCAGCCGGCGGAGCGTGGCGGAGAGGGAGGTGCGCATGCTGTGAGCCAGTCCTTTCACTGATATAGGGTCGAGATCCCACCGGCTGCGAGGCGGCCGGCGGCCTCCGAATCGAGGGTGGCGTCAGCCAGTGGGCTTGGGCGGAGGCGCGTCGTCGTCATCGCTTTCTTCGACGACCGGAAACACCGGGACCTGGTACTCCTTCAGGATGGCCTGGATCTCCGGCTGCTTGCGCTGCAGCAGGACGTCGAGGCTGTCGCGGAGCTCCCGGTCGCGCCGGCGGACACCCATCGCGATGTTGAATCGGAAGGGGAAGTCGCTCAACGAGTCCCGCTCGGCGAGCGGGGTGAGCACCAGGGGAACGGTCGACTTCTTGGCGAAGTATCCGGCCACCGGCCCCCACACGATGGCGACGTCCACTTCCTTTTTTGCCACCCCTTCGACGATGTCCTCGGGCCGGTCTTCGGTGGTGTAGAAGGTGCTGTAGCCGGTGAGGTTGCCGATCACGCCATGGCGGCTCAGCGCCATGGCGGGCGGGGTGTTCTCGGCGTCGGAGTGGAGCAGGTTGACGCCGATCTTGAGCTTCTTGAGCCGGGGATCGGAGAGCGACTTGATGTCGAGGCCGCTGTCCTTGCGGGTGAGGAAGAAATAGCCGGAGCGGAAATAGGGTTTCGTCACGCCGGCCATGTCGAGTCCCGAGGGAGCCTCGATCGCCACGTCGCAATACCGGCCGTTGAGCGCGCGGCTGAAGAAGCCCCGCCGCACCGGCCACCAGGCGTATTCCACTTTGGTATTCCATTCCCTGCCGATCAGCTCCGCGATCTTCTGCTCGAACCCTTCGCCCTTCTCGTTGGAGAGCGGCATGTTGTCGGGGTCGGCACAGACCCGGAGGATGCCTGGCGTCGGCAGGTTGGTGCGAAGTTGCTGGGCGGCTGCCCGATTGGCCATGAGACCTGCGGCGGCGAGGATCGCGAGCGCCGCGCGGCCGGGGGTTGAGCGAGGCATAGGGTGCCATCCATTCCAGCTTGGGAGTCGCCGGGTGAGCCGACCCGGCAGGCCGAACTCCGTGTACGACCGGCGCCGACAACGACCGGCGCCGACCGCGGGGGCGCATCTGCGCGCCCCCATGATCGGCGCCGTGCACTTCAGTGAATCTACCCCCACCAGGGCCGGAGGAAATCCCTCCAACCCTGGTGGTGACCAGCTTACTTCATGGTCGGGTTCTTCAGCGCGAAGACGGTGAGCACACCGCCCTGGTTGCTGAAGTTCCCCGCGTCGCCGAAGGCGCCGAGCGCGCCGAGACCGGCGGTCGGATCCTCAGCGCCGATACCCGCGGCCACGCCGATGCCGGCCCAGCCACCGATGCCGGAAAGGACGGACACGTACTGCTGGCCATCCGGCCCGTTGTAGGTCATCGGGTTGCCGATGATCCCCGAGGGGGTCTTGAACTGCCAGAGGGTTTTGCCGGTCTTCTGGTCGAGGGCCTTGAGCCAGCCCTCCATGGTGCCGTAGAAGACCACCCCGCCGGCGGTGGTGAGCGCGCCGCCGTAGGCCGCCAGACCTTCCTTGGCTTCCCAGACGACCTTGCCCTTCATCGGATCCCACGCGATGAACCGGCCGCGGTGACCACCCGGGCCCGGGAACATGCGCACGATGGCGCCGACATAGGGCTGACCAGCGGTGTACTTCACTTCCACACCTTCATAGTCCATGCAGATGTGGTTGGCCGGCACGTAGAAGTAGCCGGTCATCGGCGAGTACGCCGCGGGCTGCTGATCCTTGAAGCCGATCGCCGCGGGGCAGATGCCCTCGGTGTTCTTCTTCGCGGTGGTGCCGTACCGGGGATCCTTCTCCGGCACGCCGGTCTTCAGATCCACCCGCTTGGCCCAGTTGACCGGACCGTAGGGCTGCGCCACGACCAGCTTGCCGTTGGTGCGATCGAGCGTATAGCCGAAGCCGTTACGGTCGAAGTGCGCCAGCAGCTTCTTGCCGCCGCTCTCGAAGAGAACGTTCTCGTTGACGCCGTCATAGTCCCACTCGTCGTGCGGCGTCATCTGATAGGCCCACTTCGCCATCCCGGTCTGCGGGTTGCGGGCGAAGATGGTCATCGACCACTTGTTGTCGCCAGGGCGCTGATCGGGATTCCAGCTTCCCGGGTTGCCGGTGCTGTAGTAGAAGAGGTTGAGCTCGGGGTCGTAGGAGTACCAGCCCCAGGTGGTGCCGCCGCCCCGCTTCCACTCATCGCCTTGCCAGGTCGACACGCCGAGGTCCTTGCCCTTGTGGGAAGGATAGTTGGCGTTGGCGTCACCCTGGATCATGACTTCGGCGTCCGGTCCGGTCGAGTACGCCGTCCACATGTGCTTGCCGTCGTTGGTGTTGAACGCCGAGACCCGGCCGCGGACGCCGAATTCACCGCCGGAGATGCCGGCGATGACGATGTCCTTGATCACGATCGGGGCGTTGGTCATCGTGGCGCCCTGCTTATACCCGGTCGCCTCGACGCCGGCATTGGACTTATCCGGGTGCTTCGCCTTCCACAGCTCCTTGCCGCTCTTCGCGTCGAGCGCGAGCAGCTCGCCCTGGAGAAGCTGGATGAAGAGCTTCCCGCTCGGGTGATACGCCAGGCCCCGGTTCACCAGGTCGCAGCACGCGATGGGAATCGCGTCGGGCGACTGGTTCGGCACGTACTTCCAGATCTGGGGCGCGCCAGGCTTGGCGAGGTCGAGCGCGTACACGATGTTGGGGAAACTGGTGTGGATGTACTTCACGTTGCCGACGACGAGGGCGTTGCCCTCATGCCCGCGCAGCGTTCCGGTCGAGAACGACCAGACCGGCCGCAGCTCGGCCACGTTGGAGGTCGTGATCTGCTTGAGCGGACTGAAGCGCTGCAAGCCATAATCACGGCCCGTCATGTGCCATTCGCCCTCGGGCGCATTCAGGGTCCATGCCCCCGAGCGCGCCGCCTGGGCGTTGGCGGAGGCCACGACGGCCAACGACAGGCCCGCCGCGATTCCGCCAGACAGCACCTTCTGCGTGAAACGGTTCATAACTGACCTCAGGATGAAGGGTGATTCTACTGCTTCTACTGCAATCGGAGTCCACTTGCTGCGAACCCGAGGACTGCGGAAGCGGCGACCGGGCTCGGGTGCCGCATGCGTGCCGGTTGGGTCGGGGGAGTCCCGGCAGGCAGGACCTGGCGGACAGCGGTCCGCGCTCGGCGCCCATCCCGCGGTCCGATCTGATATACGAGCGGTCGAGGCTCGCCGGATGTACCGGCCGGCCATCAGCACGCCAGATGCCGGCCGGGGCCCGGGTACCGCGTGGATGCGGTGGATACGCAATGTAGTGGGTTGGGGGGTGCGCTGCGGCGGCGGTACGCTGCGGGTTCGTCGGTTGATGGCAGCACCACCAGACCTTGTCGGTCCGTCCGCCGGCCGGCGCGTGAGCCGGGCCCCCGCGGGACGGCGAAGGATTCGAGAAGAAACTCAAGGTGTCCGCCAACGGGAATACGCCCATCATATTCCTCAGCGACGCCGCTGAACCACGATGTGTCAGAAATGGACTGCAGTCGGGGGAGGCGGCTGCCTCTCGTGATGCCGCTGGAACTGCATCCGGCTCCTGGGTAATGCCGAGTGGCGACGAGACGATCGGCTCGCGCCAAACCCGCTTTCGGAACCGGCCAAGTCGCCGAGTACGGGAGGCTTAGGTGGGCCAGTATACAGCCTGAAAAATGAACTGTCAATCATTGCCGGCCGGGGGTCCGCCCCTCGCCACCCGGGCCCCGGCTCGGGCGAATCCGCCCTCGAACACCAGCCCTTTTCCCTCGAGGAATTCCCGGCACCGTTCGGCCAGTTTGCGCCCCGCCTCCACCCCATCGATCAAGCCGTACACCGCCGGCCCCCAGGAGCTCTGTCCCACGCCGGCAGCCCCCCAGCCGGCCATCCGCCGAATCAACGTCTCCCCGGTGCCGGGAGCGAACACGCCCCCCTGCTGCGGTGCGAACCACGCCCCGGTGATCCGCTGGACCGCCGAGAGCGCCTCGCCGAACCCGGCGAGGTCGGCCTCGACGAGCGCGGGAAGGAGTTGCATCAGCACCAGGTGAGACACCCGCTCCACCTCGCCCGGCGCCGGCGGTGGGAGCTGCTCGAAGGCCGCGGCCTCCGCCTCGCCGCTCAGCCCCGGACGGCCGGGAGGCACCGCGACGACGTAGCGCCATCGCTCCGGCAGGGGGAACCGGCCGATCAGCGGAGCGATGCCGTCGTCGCCGGGGCGGCGTCCCCCCTCGACGATAAATCCGCCGAGGGCAAAGGCCCAGGTTCCGATGGCCGATCGCTGCCCTCGGGACACCGCCCGGGCCAGCCCGGCGGGCTCGGCCGGCAGGTGGTACACCTCGGCCAGTCCCCGCGCCACCGACAGGCCGAGTTGCGTGCCCGAGCCGAGGCCGCTGTGCGCCGGAATCCGCCGGTGAAGCACCAGGCGCGCTCCCCCTTCCAGGCCGTGAAAGGTCAGAAAGCGGCGCGCGAACTCGGCCGCCCGCGCCGAGTCCGGACCTTCCGCGGAGACCCCATCCTCCGAGCGAGCGACCTCGAGGAGCAGCGACGGCGACGGAATCGCGGCGCCCAGTCCGCCGAATCGGCGGCCCAGCGCGCCGCGCAGATCCAGCACCCCGAAGTGGAGGCGGGCGCCCGTCTCAACGAAGACGCTACCGGCGAGCGACATGCTCGGTGAGCATCGCCATCGCCTGTTGCTCGCGGGGGCCGGCCGTCTTGTCCACGATCACCTGAAGCTTGGCGAATTCCTCCCGGACCTGGTCCGCCGGGATCAGGTGCGTCCGGGTGGCCAGGATCGCGGCTTCGAGCACCGCGTGGCGCGCGCGGTTGAAGCCGAGGAATTCCCGCCGCCGGCCTCGGTGCACCACCCGGGTGTCGATCCGCGACCGCGGGGGCGTATCGTCTACCCGCACCACCTCCAGCTCCCGCCACGAGCAGGCGGCCTCCAGCACCACTCCGCGCACCAGCTCCGCGGGGAACGAAGGAAACCGCGGGCTCGAGATCGCGGCCTGGGCGAAGAGCATCACGTCGTCGGTGAGGTTGACGACCGCGGCGCCGCTGGCGCTCACGTTCCGGAAGGTGGTCGTGGCCAGGAAGGGCTTGAGCACCAGCGAGTCCTCGTCCCACTCCACGCCCATCGGCGCGAAGTTGACCGTCCCGTCCGGTGCCAGCGACGTCACCAGCGTCTCAATGATCACCGTACCAGGTCCACCGGCGGCGGATCGGCGGCGAGAGAGGCGCTCTCGCGGGGGCGGGCGACGAGGGCGTGGTCGGCGGCCGGAGGCAGCTCGCGCGGCATCGAGGGCACCCCGTGCAGGAAGTGGTCGAGCATCCGGTAGCCGTGCTCGGTCAGCACCGACTCCGGATGGAACTGGACTCCGTAGACCGGATGGGTGGCATGCTTTACCGCCATGATCTCACCGTCCTCCGAGGTCGCGGTAACCTCCAGCTCCTGGGGTACCGAGGCGGGAGAGATGACCAGTGAGTGGTAGCGGGAGGCGAGAAACGGGTTGGGCAGACCGGTGAAGAGATCGCTGTCGCGGTGGTGGATGCGGGAGGTCTTGCCATGCATCGGTCGGGTCGCGCGCACGATCTCCCCGCCGTAGGCGGCGCCGATACACTGATGGCCGAGGCACACGCCGAGGATCGGGATGGCGGGCCCCACTCGGCGGACCAGCTCGGTGGAGATGCCCGCCTCCGCCGGTGAGCAGGGTCCCGGCGAGATGATCACGTGGCTCGGCGCCAGGCCGAGGATCTCCTCCACCGCTATGGCATCGTTCCGCCGGACCACCGGAACCTCGCCCAGCTCCCGGACGTAGCGCGCGAGATTGTAGACGAAGGAGTCGTAGTTGTCGATCAGCAGGATCATGAGTCCGCCGCGCCCTTCAAGACTTCGATGAGGGCTCGCGCCTTGTCCATCGTCTCGCGGTACTCGAGCTCCGGATCGGAGTCCGCCACGATCCCGCCGCCGGCCTGAAAGTATAGTTCGCCGCCGGTGGCCACGAAGGTGCGGATCACGATGCTGCTGTCCATCGCGCCGGTGGCGCTGAGGTAGCCGATCGCGCCGCAGTACACCCCTCGCCGTGTGGGCTCCAGCTCGGCGATGATCTCCATCGCCCGAACCTTCGGGGCGCCGGTGATCGAGCCCCCGGGGAACGCGGCCCGCACCAGGTCCACGGCGTCGGCAGCCGGCTCCAGCTCGCCCACCACCGTGGAGACCAGATGGTGGACTGTCGGATGCTGCTCCAGGGCAAACAGCTCGGGAACCCGCACCGTTCCCGGCCGGCACACCCGGCTCAGGTCGTTGCGCAACAAATCGACGATCATGACGTTCTCGGCGCGATCCTTCTCGCTCTCCGCCAGCGCCCGTCCCAGCGCCGCGTCGTGCATCGGCACCAGCCCCCTCGGGCGAGTGCCCTTGATCGGGCGGGTCTCCACCTGGCGTTCGTGATCGAGCCGGAGGAACCGCTCCGGGGAGACGCTCAGCACCACCACATCCCCGAATCCGAGATAGGCGGCGAACGGCGCCGGATTGCGCTGCCGCAGCCGGCGGTACAGCTCGAACGGCGGCTCCCCGAGCGGCGCCTGAAAGCGCTGAGAAAGGTTGGCCTGGAAGATGTCGCCCGCGACGATGTACTCCCGCACCTTGGCCACCGCGTCGAGATACCCCCGGTGAGTGAAGGTGGATCGGAGCCCGATCGCGACCGCGGCATCGGTGGAGGTGACCGGGTAGGACGGCGCGGCGGTGGGTCGGCGGCGCTGTGGGGAAGCGTCATCCCTCGCGGTCGCTCGGGATGATGTTTCCGCGCTGTCCAACCGCCTCGTTGCCCGGGCCGCCACCACCTCCATCCGCTCCCGCGCCCGGCCCTCCCGCTCCGAGCCGCACGCCGGCAACCCGAGCGAGACGATCCACGCCCTCTCCTGGCGGTGGTCCCAGGCGATCACCCAGTCGTAGAAGCCCAGGAGCACGTCGTGCAGCGCGAGATCGTCGTGGCGGGTTGGCGGGACCCGCTCGAGCACGGCACCGTAGTCGTATCCGATGTATCCCGCGGCGCCTCCCTGGAACGGGGGCAGCCCGGGCGCCGGATCGACGCGCGCGTCCTGCAACATCCCGCGGATCACATCGAGGGCGTCCCCCTCCGCCATCCGCCAGGCGTCGCCCTGCATGACCTCGGTGACCTTGCCCTTGCTGCGCACCACGATGGCCGGGTCGGCGGCGAGATAGGAGAACCCGGTGCCGGCGGCGCTGTCGAGAAACAGCAGGTAGGGCGAATCTAGGAATCGCGCCGCCAGCTCCGCCGGGTCGGGAAATCCGTCAAGGTCCTGCACCAGCGGAACAAGGCCGCTCATGGGTCCCTGCGCGCGCCGCCGCGCCCCCGCTTTCGTGCGGTGAGCTTCACCTGCTCCGACTTCACGTCGTCCGGCGGCGTCAGGTATCCCCAGGCAAGCGCGCCCTCCTGGCGGTAGGTCTTTCCCAGGGTGACCGCGAGCTTGGCCTTCATCAGCTCCCGCCCCAGATAGAAGGCGTGGGCCGCCTCCTCCACCCCCAGCCGCGAGAAGATCTCCTGGATGTCGTCACCTCGAACGAAGAGCGAGTGGTTGAAGACCGTGATCGTGGTCCGGTCGGCGAAGATCCGGAAGTTGGGGTCGGTGACCGCCTCGTGGAGTCGCCGCAGCTCGGCCTCGTCGTATTCCAGGATCGCGGGATCCTTGACCGTCACCAGCCGGTCGTCGACGCCCTTGGGAAGGGTGCCGCGGCTGATCGCGTGGTGCATCAACCGCCGGGCGATGTCGATCTCCCGCACCGCACCCCGGGCCCAGGGAATGACTTCGGTCGTGAGCACGGCGCGCACGCCCAGCTCCTCACAGATGGCCACCAGGACGGCGTTCACGCCGGTGCTGTCGGCGCTGGTCAGCTCGGTGATGTTGCCGATCCCCATGAGCTGTCCCGCCTCAGGATAGCGCCGGTGCACTTCGGCGTATCGCTCCAGCGAGGCCATGAAGCCGAAGCCGATCGGCTCGATGATCGGATCCAGAAGGTAGGGAACGCCCCACGCCTCCAGCGCCTCGATGCTCGGACCGAGGGTGTCGATTCCCTCCCCCTGGTCGGGGATCACCACCGCCGTGGCGTCGGTGCCTTTCAGCTCCCGCGCCACCTCGAGGTTGGACCGGTTGACGCTGAGCACCATCTCGGCGCCTGCCTCGACCGCGGCGCGGATCTCGGAGGGATCGAAGCTGTCGATGCTGACCCGCATGCCGGCGCTTCGGAGCGCCCGCACCGCGTCTCCCAGTCCGGGGAAGGGGAGGCCGGGGGTACAGCCGACGTCAATGAGGTCGGCGCCGCTCGAGCGGAAATAGCCGGCGGCGGCCACGATCGCCTCGAGCGACAGCTTGGGAGCATTGTTGATCTCGGCGAGAATCTCGATGCGGTAGGCGCCGTATTCGGCCGCGGCGGCGGCCTGGCCGAAGTACCGGGGGATCTCCCGGAGGTCCTTGGGACCTTTCTCCACCCGCACTCCGAAGCGCTTCCGGAGGATCTCGACGTCCCCCTCACAGAGACCGGGGATGAGGACGAGATCGGTGTCGGGCGGGACCTCCAGGAACCGGGCGATCCACGGCGTCGTCATCAGCGCCGCGACCGTGATCTTCATGACCGCCACCGGAGCCTCGAACGACGGCTGCATCTCTTCCAATACCCGCCGGAGCGCGGGCTCGGCGAGTTTGCCGGAGACGAAAAGCACCCGGCGGAACGGCGGTACGGCGGTACGGCGGTCGCGCTCCGGGTCGGAGTTCCGCGCCGGAGCACTCACGTTCCGCCGTACCGCCGTTCCGCCGTTCCGACCTACCTCGGATCCCCCGGCCGCACCCACTTGTTCGGCGTGCCTTCCAGGGCGCCACCCTGGGGTCGCCAGAGGGCGACCTCCTCGATCTTGCGAGCCAGCTCGAAGTCCTTGTCGGTGATCCCGCCGGCGGCGTGGTTCTGTAGTTTGACGGTGATCCGGCCCCAGGTCACCGTGAGGTCCGGATGATGGTAGGCTGCCTCGGCCATATACCCGACGGCGTTCACCAGCATCAGGGTGGTGGGCCATCCGTCGGTCTTGTATATCCGCCGGATCCAGCCATCCTCGAAATACCAGCCGGAAAGCTCCTTCAGCTTTTCCGCGATCTCGGACTCGTTGTAGGTGCGCTCTTTGGTTGCAGGCATGGCATCTCCTCCAGTTCGTGGCATCATCCCGCGCCGAGCGCGGGATGACGAATGTTCCGCATTACACCACCCCTCCGTTCACCATGATCATCTGTCCGGTGATGAACGTCGCTTCGTCCGAGGCGAGGAACAGAGCGGCCGCCGCGACGTCATCCGGCGTTCCCCACCGCTTGAGCGGTGTGAGCTCCACCACCTCGTCGCGGAAGCGGCTGTCCGCATCCTCTCCGAAGGCCGTCTCGATGAACCCCGGCGCGAGGATGTTGACCCGGATGTGGGGCGCCACCTCACGCGCGAACGACCTGCTGAAGCTCATCACCGCGCCTTTGGCCGCCGAGTAGAGCACCGGGTTCTCGCCGGCCATCCCGAGATCGACGTGGTCCCAGGACATGTTGATGATCACGCCGGTCCCGTCCTGCTGGCGCATCAGCCCTGCCGCGGCCCACGAGGCCAGGACGGTGCCGCGCACGTCCACCGCGAGCAGCAGGTCGAGCTTCTCCAGCGGGGTGAGCCGCCCACCGTTGCCGGTCAGGATATCGGCGCCCGCGTTGTTGATCCATACGTCGACCCGGCCGAGCCTCGACCGGGCTTCTCGCGCCAGCGCGGTGATGTCTTCCTCCCGCGCGAGGTTGGCCTGGAGAACCTCGACCCGCCGACCGGTGGCGGCGATTTCACCCGCGGCCTGGTCGGCGCCCTGGCGGTTACGGCGATAGGAAATGAGGACGTCGGCTCCGGCACCGGCGCACCGCAGGGCGATGGCCCGCCCGATTCCGCTGGACCCGCCGGTCACGACGACGGTCTTTCCGTTTAACTTCATAAATCCTAACATATCAGGGTGTTAGCATCTCACAAGGGAGCCCGATGCAGTTGCTGGTGAGCGTGCGTGCCGTGGGCGAGGTGGGACCTGCGCTGGGCGGAGGCGCCGATATCATCGACGCCAAAGAGCCGGCCCACGGCTCGCTCGGGGCGGTCTCGCCGGAGGCGATGCGGGCGATTTCGGGGCGGGTGCCGGCCGCGGTGCCGTTCAGCGTGGCACTGGGCGACTTCACTTCGCCCGTCGCGGTACGGCGAGCTCTGGCTAGGGTGAGACTACCCGGACGCGGCGCTCCCATCTACTTGAAGCTGGGGTTCGCGGGTCAGCGGTCCGACTTCGTCCTGGCCTCGATCCTGGCCGCGGCGCTGGAGACGGCCGCACCTCTCGGAGCCGATCACATCGTGGTGCCGGTCGCCTACGCCGATCATGGGAGTGGGCACTCGCCGCTGCCGGAGGATCTGCTTCACCTGGCCATCACGGCCGGCGCGCGCGCCTTTCTGGTCGACACCTGCCTGAAGGATGGTAGGAGCCTGCTCGACTGGCTCTCCCTTGATCGGCTGAGCAGCCTCTCGGCAGGCGCCCGTTCGGCCGGCTTGCTGTTCGCGGCCGCGGGAAGTCTGGATCTTACCTCGCTTGGTCACCTCCGCGATATCGCCGACGTGGTGGGGGTGCGGGGCGCGGCCTGCCGGGGCGGGCGGGAGGGCTGGGTCGACTCGCTCCTGGTGCGCCGAATCCGGGAGCGGCTCGATGCCGAGGCGGCCGCGCCGATTGGCAGAACGCGAGGCCCATCGCCGGGATAGCGCCTCCGCAGCATCTCAAATCTGCACCGCGAAAGGAGCTATGCAATCGGCCGCAGGGGCATAAGTATTGCCTATCAATCGGCTACGACTCCCGACGCACTCGCTTGCACCCACTCATCGGCCCGGCCGGAACGCCTAACCCAGCGGACATGAACCTGTCGCGTCACCCGGGGCCGTTGCGAAGCAGGTTCGGCCGCCGTCTGCTCCTCCTTTTCGTCGGCTGCGCCGTGGTCCCCACCGCGGTCGTGGCTACGATGTCATACCGGCACGTCACGCAGTACCTCATCGCCCAGAGCGAAACCCGGCTCCACCAGGCGAGCAAGACCTTCGGCGCCGCGATATTCGAGCGGCTCCTGCTGCTCGACGGCACGCTCAAGAACCTCGCCGCCCATCCGATTCTGCAGGTTTCAGCCGGAGGCTCTTCGAGTCGGCCGGGCCTGCCTGCCCTGGATCCCTCGGCCGGTCGGGGGTTCTCGGCCCTGGAGTTCCTCGGCGACGACGGGAGACGGGTTCCGCTGTCCGACACGCTGACCGAGCTGCCGCGGCTGACCGAGTCCGACAAGGCCGATCTCGCCGACCGGCTTCCGCTCCTGACGGTGGTGCTCGGCGACGCGCGTCCCACTCGTACCTACATGGTGCGGCGGGTAACCGCGAAACTCGGCCGGGCGGCCGGCGTGCACGGCCTGCTGATCGGAGAGATCGACCGCGACTATCTCTGGGCGACGTTCGACCAGAGCCTGATCGCGCCCGGGACGATTCTCACGGTCAAGGACGACAGCGGGCACGTCTTGATCAGCTCGGTCACCGGCGTCCACTCCGCCTTCCAGACGTTGGGACTGGACGCCGGGCCGGGGGCCGACTCCCTCGCCAGCTTCGACCTCCAGCCCTACGTCTCGTCGGCCTGGCCCATTCTCCTCGACGAAGTCTTCTCGGCCCCGACCTGGAGCCTGATCCTCAGCCACTCGAGGAAGGAAGTCATGGGTCCGGTGGTCCGGTTCACCGACTCGCTGCTCATCGTGGTGCTCGTCTCCACCGCCGCGGTCCTGGTGTTGAGCGTGGACCGCATTCGGCGCAGTCTCATTCCACTTCGCGAGCTGCAGGAGGGCACCCGCCGAATCGCGGGGCGCGATTTCGGCAGTCGAGTCGCGATCAAGAGCCGGGACGAGTTCGAGGAGCTGGGCGCGTCGTTTAACGCCATGGCCACCCAGCTCGACCGGCAATTCCAGGCGCTGGCCACCGCGGCCGAGATCGACCGCGCGGTGCTTTCCGCCACCAGTGCCGGCGAGATCGTCTCCACGTTGCTGGCGCGGCTTCCAGACATCTATCCCTGCCGCGCCGTGAGCGTGACGCTGACGGCGCCCGACGGAGCCAAGTCGCTGCCCAGCCTGGTGCACGATTATGCCGACGGCAGCCGGGTCCACGTGCGGGTCGATCTGCGCGCCGCCGACGTACAAGTGCTCCTCGAAGGGCCCGACTCCGGCACCGTCGAGCTGGTCGAGGGCGAGCCCGTCAGGCCGTACATCGCGCCGCTGGCCGAGCTGGGCCGGGGCGCGTTCTTCGTGCTTCCGCTCCGGTTCCAGAGCCAGTTGGTCGGCGTCATCGCCTTGGCGGAGCACGCCGAGGACAGGCCCGACACCGATGCGCGGGTCCAGGTTCGCCGGCTCGCGGACCAGGCCGCGGTCGCGCTGGCGAATGCCCGGATGCTGGAGCAGGTGCGAAGCCTCGCCTATTACGACAGCCTGACCGGCTTGCCCAACCGGCTCTCCTACAAGGAGCGGCTGTCCAACGCGCTGGAGGAAGCCAGCCGGGGCGAAAAGCTCGTCGCGGCGTTCTTCATCGACCTGGACCACTTCAGCCGGATCAACGACACGCTGGGCCACGAGGCTGGCGACCACCTGCTGCAGCAGGTGGCGGCCAGGCTCCGAAACTGCTGCCGCGACCGGGAGGATGAGGTGGGCTCCGCGAGGGACGCTCTCGACCCCGAGGTGGCGCGCCTCGGCGGAGACGAGTTCACCGTCATCATGCCGGGGCTCGCCGATCCGGAGGACGCCGGCAAGCTGGCCCGGCGGATCCTCTCGAGCCTGGCACACCCCTTCAGGATCGAAAGCCACGAGATCTTCGTGAACGCCAGCATCGGGATCGCGGTCTACCCCTTCGATGGCAAAGACCTCGAGACCTTGCTGATGCACGCCGATACCGCGATGTACAAGGCGAAGGAGCAGGGGGGCAACAGCTACCAGGCATACTCCCGCGCCATGAATGCCACGGCCATGCAGCGGCTGACACTGGAGAATTCGCTGCGGCGCGCGCTGGAGCGGGAGGAATTCGAGGTCCACTATCAGCCCATCGTGGACGCCCAGACCGCGGTCCCGGTGGCCGCCGAGGCGCTGGTCCGCTGGCGTCACCCCGAGCTCGGACTGCTGCTGCCCTCGGAGTTCATCGCGCTGGCGGAGGAGAACGGCCTGATCGTGCCGCTGGGTGAGTGGGTGATGCGGACCGCGTGCATCCAGAATCTGGCCTGGCAGGGTATGGGCCTGGCGCCGATCCGGGTGGTGGTGAACCTCTCCAGCAGACAACTCACCCGCAGCATCACCGACACCGTCGCCCGGATCCTCCGCGAGACCGGCCTGGAGGCGCGGTATCTGGGGCTCGAGCTGACCGAGACGGCGCTGGTGAACCACCAGAAGGAAGGCACCGACACGCTGCACGCCCTCCGCGCGATGGGGCTGCATCTGTCGGTGGACGACTTCGGAACCGGGTACTCGTCGTTCAGCTATCTCAAGCACTTCCCGCTGGACACGCTGAAGATCGACCGCACCTTCGTCCGCGAGATCATCAGCGATCCCGACGACGCGGCGATCTCTACCGCGATCATCGCCCTGGGCCACGCCCTGGGTCTTACGGTGACCGCGGAGGGCGTGGAGACGGATGCGCACGTGAAGCTGTTGCGGGAGCAAGGCTGCGACGACATGCAGGGGTACTTCTTCAGCCGCCCGCTGACGGCGGAGCGAATGGGGCAGCTGTTGGCCGCGAGGCGGAACGGAGCGAAGCCCGGGTCGAGGCGGATGCCGCGAACCGCGCCCATCCCATCACGCTGACCTCGAGTCCCGCCGGCGCCACCATCGCGAAGCATCGGTCCACTCCCTCCTCCCCTACCTCCGCCGGCTTCACCAGCACGAGACGACTAGCGTCGAGCGCGCCGGCCACGAACGCCGCCACACTGTCGCTCGTCGCATCCCAGCTGTGCGGCAGCGGATCGGCGGCCCGGAGCCAGCGGGAGGGCGCCAGCACCGCCGCGCGCCCGGCGGCGTGAACCGCGGCGAGGCCGCCGGGTTCCTCCACCAGAACGGCGCCCTCGATCCGCTCCGCCAGCAGGTGGGCATACTGATCCATGGCCAGGATCGCCATCCGGTGGGCTGTTTCCGCCGAGAGGGCGGTGTGGCGATCGAGGGCCCGCACCGCGTCCGCGAACGGCCCGCCACCTGGGACCACCACGACCGGCTCGCGCCGCCCCATCGCGCAGACCGCCGGGCACACCGCCTCGAGCGCGCCGCTCACGCCGAGCAGCCCTCCCCCGATCTTGATGACGACGGGCGTCATCCCCCCGTGGCCGCCTCGGCCAGCAGCCAGGCCACCGCGGCGGCCGGTGCCGTGCGCGCGGCGCTGCCGATCCGATCAGAGAGCCGGGCGACCTCGAGTCCCGCCCGGTTCGCCGCCTCGCCCGCGACGAAGTCGCCGAGCCCGGCGACTACGGCGGTCCCGAGCCCCGGATGTCGCGCACGGACCCGGCGGATCGCGTCGGTGATGGTGGAGACCTGAGCTTCCGCCAGTGCCCGCGCGATCGTTCCCACCGCCTCCTCGTCCAGCATCTCCGCGTCGGCACAGACCGCGCGGGCGAGCCGTTCGCCGGCGAATTCGCGGGTCGGGGGGCGGCCGTCGGGAGCGGTGACGGTGTAGTCTCGAGCGTCCAGCGCACCCAGCCAGAGGTACACGTCTCCGATCAAGGCGAACCGTTCGGCGGCGAGCGGGCAGCGGCCACCCCACAGCGGCACCTCGTGAGCCACCGCTTCGACCGGCGTGCGCAACGCACCGGTATAGACCAGCTCACCGCTCAGCAGCCGCTCGGGATCGGTCCGGCCTCGGGCGCACGGGTTGCCGGCCTCGATCGGGATGATGTCGCTGGAGGTGGTTCCGATGTCCACCATCAGGCAGTCGCTTACCTGCCGCCCGACGAATCGGGCGGTCGCGGCCCAGTTGGCCGAGGCGACCTCGAGAGGCCGCTGCCGCGCGCCGGCGGGATCGAGAAATCGGCCCTCGGCGCCGTAGATCTCCACCGGCTCACCGGGGAACGCCTCCACCAGCGCATCCAGCACGAAGCCCACGCCTTCGCGCTTGGTCCGGAACGCCTGGGAGAGCTCCGCCGTCATCGTCACGGCGTGGGTCACTGGCCCGCCGCCGAGCAGGGTGGCGAGCCGGCGCAGGGTGGGGACGAGCGCCGCCGACTCGCGCTGCATCTCCAGCGGCGCCAACACCGACCGAAGAAGCGAGAGACGGCCGTTCTCGATCTCGACCCGGGCCGCCTTGGTGTTGACTCCGCCGATGTCCCAGCCGAGCACGGCCGTACGCCGAGTGGCAGCCGACGGACTACTACGGATAGAATGGGTCATGCAGCTCATCCCTGTGCTCGATCTGGCGCGCGGTGCCGCGGTTCAGGCCAGAGCAGGCAAGCGCGCACGGTACCTGCCGGCGGAATCGGCGCTGACGCCAGGCGTGATAGGGGATCCCCTCGCCCTGCTCCAGGCCTACCGCGAGGTCCTGGACGCCCGCGAATGCTACGTCGCCGACCTCGACGCGATCCAGGGTGGCGACGTCCAGCGTGATTTGCTCCGCGCTCTGCAGCGTGGAGCCGCGGGATGCGGACTGCTGGTGGACGCCGGCATCACCGACGCGGCCGAGGCCACGGGCATGCTCGCCGTGGGTGTGGAGCGCGTCGTCGTCGGCCTGGAGACCCTTGGGGCGTTCGAAGACCTCGCCGCCATCGTCGCCGCGGCCGGATCCGAGCGCGTCGTCTTCAGCCTCGACCTTCGGCTGGGCCACCCGGTACTGCGCCCGGCCAGGCGTGACCAGGGCGGCCCCCCCGCCACGGCGGTAGATCTGGCGAGTCGAGCCGTCGCCGCCGGAGTGCGAACAGTGCTGGTGCTCGATGTGGCTCGGGTCGGAACCGGCGGCGGAGTCGATCTGGGTCTGCTGGAGGTGCTCCGCCGGAGATTTCCTTCCGAGCGGCTCCTCGCGGGCGGCGGAGTCGGCGGCCGGCGGGATCTGGACCGGATTCGCGACACCGGCTGCGACGGCGTGTTGGTGGCGACGGCCCTTCACACGGGGCGGGTTGGCGCGGCCGACGCGCTGGCTCTCGCGGCGCCCGCTTCCACTCCGTCGAGCGCCAGCACCTCGCGGTAGGTCGCCGATTGCCCGTAGTTCTCCTCCACCTCGACCTCCAACAGGGTGAGGTGACGGTAGCCGCCCTGGATCAGCTCGTCGCGCACCCGGGTGCCGAGGTACTGCGCCAGCATCTCCGCCGTGCTGTTCTGGATGGGGAGCAGAGCGCAATCGGCCCGGGGGAATACGTAGGTGGGCTCACCGAAATAATCCACCGCGAGGCGGTTGCCGTCTTCCCGGTAGCCGAGCTTGGGATTCAGCTTGGGCAGCAGCACCTTGTGGTCGATCTCGTCCACCAGCCTGCGGGTGATCTGCTTCAGCACGCTGAAGTCGAGGACGAAGAGGGTCTCCGAGTCCACCGCGCCCTCGACCGCCACGCCCACCCGGTAGTTGTGTCCGTGCAGCGTCTCACACTGGTGACCGCGGAAGGTGATGAAGTGGGCGGAGGCGAAGACCAGGTAGTCCTTGCTCACCTGCACCTTGAAGCTGCTCGACACGGGGTTCCTCTCGTCAGCGGTCCCAGCCACCCTCAATTATAACGACGAACAACGCGGCGCAGGTCAGGTCGGCGGTGGTGCCCGGATTGCGGGTGTTCCGCGGATCGCGCAACTCGGCGTCGAGCGCGGTCAGGGCCGCGCGTCCCCCGGCGGTCCCGGTGCCCCCGGCGGCCACGACCTCACGCGCCCGTCCCGTGATCCGCTCCGCCTCCGCCCGCCCGAGCTTGCGGGCGATGTGGGTGTCGGGCACGACACCGAGGAGGGCGAGAAAGCACGCCACCGCCGCATCGGACCAGGTGAGTCCGCGCCGCCTTGCGTCGCTCAACGCGGGGGCGCCGACCTCGAAAGTGAGCGCGAATCGGTTGGTGTATTCCCGGGCGATCGTATCCCGCTCCGCCGCGAGCGTCATGGCTTCGCGCAGGGTCACGGTCGGCGGCGTGGCGACGTCCTCCGCGCTCGCCGCGCCCAGGCCGCCGGGGCGCGCCCGCCGGATCGCGGCGTAGGTCTCGGCCGCGTCGGCGACCGTGGTCTCATCGAGCACCGCCGCGAGCCGGTGCCGGAGGCTGCCGCCGTCTCGCGCCGCCGCCCGCGCCAGCGGGGCGAGCAGCAGCACGATGCCGAGGTTGGTGTTCGAGCCGGTCCACCGGGAGGTCGCTTCGATGGCAGTGCGGATGGTGACGCCGAGCGGATGCTCGCCGGCGGCGCCGAGCGCCGGGCCGATGGCGACCGCGCTGGCCAGGAAGTCCTCGTAGCGAGTGTCATGGAAGTGGCGCTCAGGGGAGACATTGCCTGGCTTCGGCGCGCTGACCTCGAGCAGGCAGGCCAGTTGTGCCGTGGCCGCGATCTCATCCCCGGTCACCGGTTCCGCCGGGCGAGGTGATCCACCAGTGCGCCGGCGACGTCGATCCCGGTGGCCTCCTGCAGTCCCCGCCAGCCGGGGATGCCGTTCACCTCGAGCGCGTACACCGTGCCGTCCCGCGCCGGCAGCAGGTCCACACCGGCGTACTCCGCGCCGACCGCGGCCGCGGCCCGGATCGCGAGCGCCGCCCATGAATCCGGCAGTCTGGCCGCCAGAGCCTCTCCGCCTCGGGAGATATTGGTACGCCAGCCCGCGGCGCGCCGCTCGATCGCTCCCAGCACCCGCCCACCCACCACGAAGACCCGGAAGTCTCGGCCCTCGTGGTCGATCGTGCGCTGCAGGTAGAAGACGCCGCGGATGGTCTCGACCGTGCGGAACACGCGGTACGCCATCTCCTCGTCCGCCACCCGGACCATGCCGAGCCCCATTGAGCCGAAGAGCGGCTTGACGATGACGTCCCCCAGATCGCGGAAGGCGGCCATCGCCTCGTCGGGGCCCTCGCAGACCACGGTGTCGGGCGTAGGAATGCCGCACTGCTCCAGCAGGCACGAGGTCCAGAACTTGTCCACCGTGCGCTCGATCGCGCGGGGCGAATTGACGACCGAGACGCCCCGCTCCTCCAGCCGGTGCAGCGCATCCACTCGGAAGATGATCTGCTCGAGCGATCCCGAGGGGATGATGCGGGGGAGCACCACGTCGGCCTGGTCCAGCTCGGCCGTCCCACTCCTGAGGCCGGAACGCCCGCCGATCGACGCGGTGAGCCCTTCGTACGGTACGATCGTTCCGGTATGCCCGCGAGCTTCCAGCGCGCGGGTGAGCTCCCGCGTGTGCCAGCCCTGTCGAGAGGCAAGGATGACGACGTGCATTGTCATCCTGAGCGGAGCGAAGGAGCCATGGCCTAGCGGATGCCCCCTTCGCTTCCCTCAGGGTGACAACACCACTGGCGGTACGGTGCGCTGGTTCCTATCAACACACTACCTCGTCTCCACCGCGACCAGGGCCTCGACACCACCAGTGGCAAAGTTGGGAAGGTCACCGGCCACCTTCTTGAAGCCCGGGGTGGCGGTGCCTTTCTTCAGCGCGGCCAGCGATGGGAAATAGAGCTCCGCCTGCCGGTAGCGCGCGGGCGCCGAGCCATCGAGGTTGGACTCGAACTTGGTCAGCTCCGCCTTATTGAAGCCGATTTCCTGCTGGTTGGCGCCGAGGAGCGGCAGGTGGGTCTCAGCGTAGTACTTCTCGAACGCCACCGAGTCCTTGGGCTGCTTGTCGATCACGGTGGCGATCGCCATCGGCTCGCGTCCGATCTCCTGCTGGTTCGCCGTCAACAGCGGGAGATGGACATCCCGGTAGTACTTCTCGAACGCCGCCGTGTCCTTCGGAGTGTTGTAGATGACCGTGACGATGGCCATCGGCCCTTCCG